>CAJTXF010000029.1 GCA_910580045.1 uncultured Eubacteriales bacterium | reverse complement strand
CGCCCGTAGGGCGGGGGAACACAGATAATTATCTCTGTGGTTTGGACAATCCCTCGTGCTCCTGGGGCTTGCTTTCAAGAAGATTTTGTACTATAATAGTCCTAAGTCCAGTAGGGAGCGTGAGAGATGCAAACGCGGACAAAACGTAGGGCGATAAGGTTGGTCGGCCTTCTTCTATTGGCAGCGCTATTTCTTTCCTGCACGCCTGCTGGAGTAGGCGTTTGGCGCTGGTTAGGGACAGTTTCTGGGTTCGGTGATTGGCCGCAGGAGCCAGAACTGATGGAAGTCCATATTATGGACGTGGGTAAAGCAGACGCCATCCTGATTCGATGCGGCAGTCGTTCCGCGCTGCTGGATGCTGGGCATGGAGTGTCAGCGGAGAGTGTGATAGATTACCTGTACCGGCACGACGTGCGGAAGCTGGACTATCTGATTATGTCGCATCCAGACCGGGACCACATAGGCGGTATGCCTCAGATACTGCGGGAGCTGCCAGTGAGCTTCTTTGTGCAGGGCCGCATTTCAGATAATCTTCTCCCTGACTCACTGGAGTACAAGGACTTACAGGCAGCATTAAAGGAAACGGAAGTCCCTCAAATCATACTGCGGCCAGGGGAGAGCGTTTCCATTGGCGTGGCCCAGCTGACAGCTTTGGGACCGCTGAAGGAGTATAAGAACACGAATGACTCTTCTCTTGTGCTTCGGCTGAGTTGTTTGGACTTTACCGCGCTGTTTTGTGGTGACATGGAGAAAGGCGCGGAGCAGGATTTGCTCACCAGCCAACAGGATATTCATGCTGATTTGCTGAAGGTTGGGCACCACGGCAGCAAGACGTCCAGTATGTTAGAGTTTCTCTGTGAAGTGGCTCCAAAATATGCGGCCATTTCTGTGGGCCCGGACCGAAACGAGCTGCCCCGGGAAGAAGTGCTTGCCCGGTTGGAGCAATTGGGCGCAGAGCTGTACCAGACAGATACGGACGGCAGCATTGTGTTCCTCTATGACGGAAAGGATGTTGTCATAAAAACAGATAAGTAAAGGAGCGGTTATACTACTATGAAACAGCTGATTGTTGACCGGTTTGAGGGAAAATACGCTATTTGTGAGGATAAGGAGCAAAAGTATTTCGCCATTGAGACAGAGGAACTGCCGCAGGATGTCTCAGAAGGAAGTGTTTTGGAGATTACCGAAGAGGGAGAGCTGCGGCTGAACCAGGAAGAGACCCAGGCTCGCAGAGAGAGAATAGCCGCAAAGCAGCGCGGAGCATTTGAGCGCACATAAAGAAAGAGCTGGCAAGGGCTTCCCTTGCCAGCTCTTTTTCATAGCTTTTTGTATTCTCTTACCCGTTTCAGTTGTTTTGAGGAAAAACGAAGAGGTGATTCCCGTTTCAAGTGAAGACCGTCAATCTCTTTTCGCCGCATATGGACGCTTTGTACTAGGCCAAAACCCAAGTAAAGGCACATAGAAGAAGAGCCGCCCGCGCTGAAAAAGGGAAGGGTCAGTCCCATAACTGGCAGAATAACCAGGCACATACCAATATTCCAGATAGCCTGCAAGGCAATCATCCCAAAGAAGCCAAAGCACATATACCGTCCCAAATCATCTCGAGAAGTATTTGCCACGTGGAGCACCTTCAGCATGAACAGGAGCAGCAGCAAAATAATTAAAGAGCAGCCGATAAATCCCAGTTCTTCCCCTGCTACAGAAAAGATATAATCGCTCTGCTGGAAGGTTACTACATTGCTGGACACACGGGAACCCTGGAACAGACCTTGCCCGCGAAAACGTCCGCTGCCAATGGAAATACGGCCCTGCCACTGCTGATATCCATCTCCCATGCGTAAATCCGGGTCTCTATCCAAATTAAATACTGCCACAAAGCGCTGCTTTTGGTAGTCTGACATCACGTACCGCCACATAATAGGCAGGCATATTACAATCAGCCCCGCGAGAATGGCAAAGTACCGCAGCTGTACCCCTGCGGACAGGCTCATAACAATGAACATGGAGAAAAAAACCATGGCCGCGCCCATATCTCCTTGGAGCACACACAAAAGCACGTAGAGCGCAGCGTGGAACGCCAATAAAATCACTTGAATGGGCTCTTCTATCCGGCCGCGCTTATTCAGTATGTCCAGATGTTTCGCAAATGTGAGCATAAAAGCAATTTTGACTAACTCGGAAGACTGGAAGGTGCGCCCGCCAATGCGAATCCAAGCTCGTGCGTCTACGCCGCCGGCCCCTTGGATGCGCTCGCCAAAAAAATAGGTATAAATCATAAGAAAAACGCAGAAACCTTCTATGAGGTACCATAACCCCGCAATGTCTGCATAATCCATTGTACTGACAATGATGGCTCCCGCTACACCCAGAACTAACGGAAACAGCTGAGCATGGAAGTAGTCTACTGAGGAAGAGCGGGAAACACTCTTGAGCAAAACAAGACTATAGGCACTTATGGCGGCCAGAAGCAGCCAGAGAATAATATCCGCCCGCCGCAGATAGTGATAAAGACTTTTGAAGAGTTGGTTGACCATAATCAGTTCCTTTATTGATTTATCGGAAGCGGAGTTCCGGAAGTTGTTTTTAGTTCTTTTGGCTGAGATTATACTTGTAGTATAGCACAGAGTGGATAGTTAAGCAAGTTTTTTTGATTCGGGCTTTACTATTTTGGGAAAGTAATTTATAATGGGATGGAGCAAGACAAAATTTGACGGAAAGGTGTTGAAGGAAGCGTATGCTGACGGATATCGAGATTGCCCAGAACGCGACATTGAAGCCCATCAAAGAGGTAGGAGAGAAGCTGGGGCTTCTGGAAGACGAACTGGAGTTTTATGGAAAGTATAAGGCGAAGATTTCTGACAGCGCTTTCCAGCGGCTGGCGGAAAAGCCCAATGGCAAGCTGATTCTGGTGACTGCCATCAATCCGACTCCTGCTGGAGAGGGCAAGACGACCACAACCGCTGGTCTTGGCCAGGCCATGGCCAAGATTGGCAAGGACGCTGTGATTGCCTTGCGGGAGCCATCCCTGGGCCCGGTGTTCGGCATTAAGGGCGGCGCGGCCGGCGGCGGCTATGCCCAGGTTCTGCCGATGGAAGACATCAACCTGCATTTTACCGGTGATATGCATGCCATTACCTCCGCCAACAACCTGTGCTGTGCCATGCTGGACAACCACATGCAGCAGGGCAACTCTCTGGGCATTGACCCCCGGCGTATTCTGATTAAGCGCTGTCTGGATATGAATGACCGTGCCCTGCGCAATGTGATTGTGGGCCTGGGCGGAAAGATAAACGGTGTGCCCCGGGAGGACAATTTCATCATTACAGTGGCCAGCGAAGTGATGGCGATTCTGTGCCTGGCCAAGGATATGCCTGACTTAAAGAAGCGTTTGGGCAGTATTCTCATTGCCTATAACTATCAGGGAGAGCCTATCTATGCCAGGGACATCAAGGCAGAGGGCGCTATGGCCGCCCTGCTTCGGGACGCAGTCAACCCGAACCTGGTGCAGACCCTGGAGGGGACGCCTGCCATTATGCACGGCGGGCCATTTGCTAACATTGCCCATGGCTGCAACTCTGTGCGGGCAACCCGGCTGGCCTTGAAGCTGGCGGATTACTGCATTACAGAGGCTGGATTCGGCTCTGACCTAGGCGCAGAGAAGTTTATGGATATCAAGTGCCGCATGGCCGGTCTGGCTCCGGACTGTGTGGTGGTGGTGGCCACTGTGCGTGCGCTGAAATATAACGGCGGCGTGGCAAAGGCTGATTTAGCTGCTGAAAACTTAGAGGCACTGAAAAAGGGCTCTGTCAATCTGAAAGCGCATGTGGAAAATATGCACAAGTTTGGGGTGCCTGTGGTTGTAGCCATTAACCGCTTTGGTACTGATACAGAAGCAGAGCTCCAGGTCATTGATGACTGCTGCAAAGAGTTAGGCGTTAGCTATGCCCTGTCCGAAGTCTTTGGGAAAGGCGGCGAGGGCGGCATGGAGCTGGCTAAGACCGTGTGTGAGGTGATAGAGCAGCATAGTGGTGTACCCAATCAATTTGCCCCCATCTATCCTGACAGTGCGTCAGTAGAGGAAAAGATTGAGACCATTGCCAAGCGCATTTATGGCGCGGAGGGTGTGAGCTTCACGAATCAGGCGATGAAATCTTTGAAGGAAATCAAGGCGCTGAGCGGAGATGCTATGCCAGTCTGTATTGCCAAGACGCAATATTCCCTCTCTGATGACCCGGCCCTGTTGGGACGGCCTGCAGGCTTTACCATCACTATTCGCGATTTGAAGCTCTCCTCTGGCGCGGGCTTTGTGGTGGCCTATGCAGGAGATATTATGACCATGCCCGGTCTGCCTAAGGTTCCTGCCGCAGAAAAAATTGATGTGGACAACCAGTCGGTGATTCATGGGCTATTCTGACAAGGAAATAAACCTTACGACAAATTCCGCTGATGAGACACAGGCACTGGGGGAACGCCTGGCCGCACAGCTGCGCGGCGGGGAAGTAATTGCCTTTACAGGCGGGATGGGCGCAGGAAAGACTGCCTTTACCCGGGGAATTGCCATTGGACTGGGGGCTGGAGATGTGGCCAGCAGCCCTACCTTTGCCATTGTAAACGAGTATACAGGGCGATTGACGCTGGAGCACTTTGATATGTACCGGATTGAGAGCTGGGATGACTTGTATTCTACAGGCTTCTTTGATTATCTGGATACAGAGCGGGTGTTGGTTATTGAGTGGAGCGAAAATGTGGAGGCCGCCTTGCCGGAGGATGTCATCCGGGTGGATATTGGCCGGGGCTATGGTGATAACGAGAGAATTATCACCATAACAGGCTGGAAAGGGGTGCTGTGATATGTTGGTTTTGGGAATTGAGTGTTCTGCTGGCCCAGCTTCGGCGGCCATTGCACAGGATGGCAAGATGCTGGGAGAATTTTTCGTCAATACCAAGCAGACCCACAGCCAAACCTTGCTGCCTATGGTAGAGGCGCTGCTGAACAGCCTAAGCCTTTCCTGTGGCGATTTGGAGCGTATTGCAGTGACCAATGGCCCGGGGTCTTTCACAGGGGTGCGGATTGGCGTGGCCTGTGTAAAGGGTTTGGCCTTTCCTCGCAATCTTCCTTGTTGTGGTATTTCAACACTTGAGGCGATTGCCTACGGCGCTTTAAGCTGTGAAGGCAGTATCCTTTGCGCTGCTATGGACGCCAGATGCGGGCAAGTATATAATGCGCTGTTCCAGGCAGAACAGGGAAGGCTGCAGCGCTTGACAGAAGACCGGGCTATTTCCATCCATGATTTGGCTGAAGAGTGCAGAGGATACGGAGAACGTCTGCTTCTTTTAGGAGATGGAGCCGCGCTGTGCCATAGGGAGTTTGCCTCCTGGGGAGCGAGACTGGCACCAGGGGGAATCTGTTTCCAACGTGCGGCCAGTGTGGCTCTGCTGGGGGCGGAATACCCTGCGGTCAGTGCAAAAGAGCTTTTGCCTGCTTATCTGCGGATTCCCCAGGCGGAGCGGGAGCTAAAGGCAAAACGAGAGAACATTCAGGGAAAGGACAGATAACTGTGAGAATTGCAATAGGCTGTGACCATGGCGGATTTGAGCTGGCAGAGGCACTGCGTGCCCATTTGCGGGAACAGGATGCGGAGATAAAAGATTTCGGCACACACAGTACAGACTCAGTAGACTATCCTTCAATTGCTGCCCAGGTAGCCCGGGCGGTGACAGGCGGAGAGGCTGAT
Organism: uncultured Eubacteriales bacterium; assembly: GCA_910580045.1. Taxonomy (GTDB): domain Bacteria; phylum Bacillota; class Clostridia; order Oscillospirales; family Acutalibacteraceae; genus Acutalibacter. The sequence continues at coordinate 23,821 of CAJTXF010000029.1, read as the reverse complement.
TTTGGCGTGCTGGTCTGCTCCACAGGGATTGGAATTTCTATTGCCGCGAACAAGGTAAAGGGAGCTCGGGCGGCGGTTTGTACCAACGAGCTCTGTGCCCGTCTGACCCGCAACGACAATAATTCCAACATCCTCTGTATGGGCGGCAAAGTAGTGGACAAAGATACTGCTGTGAAGATGATGGATATTTTCATTCATACAGAGTTTGAGGGCGGACGCCACGCCAGAAGGGTTGGACAAATCGCCGAGATTGAGGCTGGGAACCTATAGGGAGGTTTTTAACATGAATAGCTATAAAAATGTGTTTGTGATGGACCATCCGTTGATTCAGCATAAGCTGACCTTTCTGCGCAGCGTGGAGACGGGAACCAAAGAGTTCCGCGAGCTGGTGAGCGAGATTGCAAATCTAATGTGCTATGAGGCCACCCGGGACCTACCCTTAATGGATGTGGAGACCGTTACCCCCATGCAGAAGACAGTTACGAAGGTAATTGCTGGGCGCAAGCTGGCCTTTGTTCCCATCCTCCGTGCTGGGCTCGGTATGGTGGAAGGCATGTTGGAACTGGTCCCCTCGGCTAAAGTGGGACATATCGGGCTTTATCGCGACCATGATACCTTGAAGCCTGTAGAGTACTATAACAAGCTGCCTCAGGACATTATGGAACGGGATGTTATCGTGCTGGACCCCATGCTTGCCACCGGCGGCTCTGCGCTTGACGCTATTACCATTGTCAAGCGCAGCCAGCCCAAAAGCATCAAGTTCTTGTGTATTATTGCTGCGCCAGAGGGCCTTGAGGTGCTGACCAAGGCGCATCCGGATGTGCAGATTTACTGTGCGGCTGTGGACGAAAAGCTCAACGAAAACGGCTATATTCTTCCTGGCCTTGGAGATGCCGGGGACCGTATTTTTGGTACAATCTAAGAAAAACTGCCTGTTAGTTTGGAGGGACGGGCCGTTAGCCCCTGCGGATAACGGTCCGCCTTTTTACTATATAGTGTGAGAAGGAAAAGCAATTGCAGCGGGGGCTTTCCTTTTTCCAGGAAATATGTTATAATAACTTGAAAGTATTTCAGCAGGGCAGAGCTATAGTTGTGAAATAAGGGAGCGTTTCCATGAGCAGAATCATCACCTATCCGGTTAGTGATGCTGTAACTTTAAGCAGTTTTATTGATTCCAGCTTTAAGACAATGCGTCTGGCGGTGAATATGCTGATTCCAGTTTCTGCCTCCCGTGTGGCACAATACGCACTGCTGCCCTCTCTGGTTAGCAGAGCTACCCGGCAGTATCCGGACTATACCTCCTTGAGCGTCCGGTTGGCAGAGCTCTATGGAGCCTCGCTGGGCTCAGGTGTACAGAAAAATGGAGAATTCCAGCGGATAAGCCTTTCCGTAGACGGGATTGCCAGCCAGTATGCCTTCGGCGGAGAAGACATGTTTACGGAGCTGACAGAGCTGCTTTTCAGCGTACTGTTTGACCCTTTGAAAGACGAGCAGGGGCTGTTTCTTCAAGAGAGTTTTGCGCAAGAGAAGCGCCAGCAGCTGGAGCAAAAGGACGCAGAGTTCAGCGACAAGATGATATATGCCCACCAGCGCTGCCGGGAGCTGCTGTTTGAAGGCCATGCCGCTGGAATTGACCGGCTGGGGAGCCGGGAGGATATTGAGGCCGTGACTCGTCAGGATTTGACATGCGCATGGGAGGAGCTTTTGCAAAAATCCCGATTTGAAATTTTTGTTTTAGGCCACTGTGAGCCGGATATTGGGCTGCTTGAGAGAACGTTCAGCGGGCTGGGCACGCGGCAGACTCTGAAGCCGGTGCCTTATGTGGAGCCAAGCCGCCTTTGCCGTGTTTCTGAGAAGCACCCGGTGTCCCAGTCCAAGCTGGTGATGGCCTATCGGGCGGATGCTGCATCAGACGAGAGATTGTTATTTGAGCTGTTGAGTGCTGTACTGGGAGAACCTACCAGCTCGAAATTGTTCCAAAATGTAAGGGAGAGGCAAGGGCTTTGCTACTATTGTGACTCCACTTTCTCATGGACTGACGGCACGCTGTTTATTGAGAGCGGTGTGGAGACCAGTGAGCTGAACCGGGTGGAGGAGGCTGTGGCGGAACAGCTTGCGCTGCTGCAAAAAGGAGAGATTACAGAGGATGAACTGCGCTGTGCCAAGCTCTATCTCTGCAATTCTATGCGTGCGGTGGAGGAGTCTCTCTACCGAATTGAGGGCTGGTATCTGGGACGCAATTTTGACCAGCCGGGACAGACACCCCAGCAGGCCATGGATACTCTGACAGCATATACAGCGGAAGATTTGATAGAAGCGGCGAACCGTCTGCGTCCGGCGGTTGTGTATGCCCTAAAAGGGGAGGAGCCTTAATGGAGCTGACAAAGGTCGAGAGCCAGAGGGCAGGAGATTTTTACTATAGAGGGGTGCACCAGTCGGGATTACAGATTTATCTCTACCCTAAGAAAAGCGGCAGTAGTACCCGGGCGGTACTGGGTACAAGATACGGCTCCATTGACAACTGTTTCCAGCGTGAGGGGGAACCCGCGCCGCAGACCGTGCCAGGCGGTGTTGCTCACTATTTAGAGCATAAGTTATTTGAAAGTGCGGAAGGGGATGCCTTTTCCCGGTTTGCGGAGATAGGTGTAAATGCCAATGCCTACACAGGATATGAGTCAACCAGTTATGTGTTTTCTTGTACAGACCGACTATACGAAGCCTTGGAGATTCTGCTGGGTTTTGTCCAGGCTCCCTACTTTACAGAGGAAACAGTGGCCAAAGAAAAGGGCATTATTGAGCAGGAAATTAGGATGTATGAGGATATGCCTGGCTGGCAGGTGATGCTGAAATATTTGCAGGCCATGTATCATGCCCACCCAGTGCGGGAGGACGTGGCTGGAACTCTGAGAAGTGTGCAGGAGATTACACCGGCCCATCTTTATCGCAGCTACAGTACATTCTATCACCTGAGCAATATGGTGCTTGTGTTGGCAGGACAATTTGAGGTGGATAAAGTGCTGGAGCTCTGTGATAGGAAGCTGAAGCCTGCGCCGCCCATCCAGGCAAAGCGAGTATTTCCTCGGGAGCCGGAGGAGGTTGTACAGCCTTTTGTAGAGAGCCGTCTCTCGGTTGCCATGCCGCTGTTTCAATTTGGATATAAGGAAAAAAGCAGTAGAGTAAGGACAGAGAATGATTTGGCTGCTGTCAGTGTACTGCTCTCTGTAATGGCCTCAGACGCTTCACCGATGTTCCGCCGGTTGTTGGAGGAAGAGCTTATCAACGAGTCCAGTTTCGGCTATCAATATCTTGAAGGGAATGGGTATGCTACTGTGATTTTTGGAGGCGAGTCCAGAACGCCGGAGGAAGCTGCCTCTATTATTCGGCAGGAGGCAGCCCGGCTGGGCCGGGAGGGAATCCCAGCAGAGGCGTTCCAGTGGGCGAAACGCAGTCTGTATGGAGATTGTATCGCGTCTCTAAACAGCGCGGCTGGAATCGCAGGCTGGGTGGCGGATTTCGCCCTGCATGGGCTGGAAATCTTCACCTATATTGACACCTTGGCAGAGTTGACTATTTCACAGGTTGCCAAAAAGCTAGACATATTTCAAGATAACAGGACGGTGCTGTCCGTTGTCCGGCCTTTATAGCTAAATTTAACTGAGAAAGGACTGATTCCCATGAGCCATGTAGTAGAATTTCCAGGACTGGGACTGAGCTTTACAGTAAATGAGGTTGCGTTTTCTGTTGGCTCCTATGACATACGCTGGTATGGTGTGATTATTGCGTTTGGCTTCCTTCTGGCAATGATTTATGCCTTCCGCAGCGTAAAAAAGATGAATATTGATTTGGATAAACTGATTGACGCGGTAATTGCCGGTACTTTAGGTGGTATTATCTGTGCCCGTCTCTATTATGTGCTGTTCTATCCCGGGGATAAATATTGGAATGACCCTATCCAGATTCTATACATCCACGATGGTGGAATCGGTATCTATGGCGGGTTAATTGGTGCTACGCTTTTTGGCGGGCTGGTGGCCAAATGGCGAAAACTTCGGGTTCCCGCTGTGCTGGATTTGGCCTCGCTGGGCTATCTCATTGGGCAGGGAGTAGGGCGCTGGGGGAATTATGTAAACCAAGAGTGCTTTGGGGAGGAGACAAGCCTGCCCTGGGGCATGATAAGTGACAATACCCGAAGAATGTTTCCAGACAGTCCTGTGCACCCCTGCTTTTTGTATGAGTCGCTGCTCTGTTTATTGGGTTTTGTGCTGCTGCACTTTTTCACCCGTAAGCTGCGCCGCTATGACGGACAGACCTTCATTTTGTACCTGATATGGTATGGTGTGGCCCGTTTCTTTATTGAAGGCACCCGTACAGACAGCCTGATGGTGGGACCATTGAGAGTATCTCAAGTTGTGGCTGCGGTTTGTGTACTGGCAGGCGTGGTCTTGCTGGTGATGTTCCGCCACCGCAACGAGCTCTCTGGCTGTGGAAGCAAGTATGTGATGGAGTCTGTGGGCCTGACAAAGACTGAGGCCGAGCCGGAGGGGCCGCGCAGTACTATTTTTGGTGATTTGCCGCCTTTTGAGGATGACAGTGAAGAGCCTCCTGTGGAGGACGCAGCATCGCAAGAAGATGAAGACAAGGAAGACTCTGAAAAAGAATCCTAAGAGAAGGAGGGCAATACTGTGGCGAAAATAATCGACGGCAAGGCTATATCTGCTGAGGTTAAGGTAAAAGTGGCCAAGGAAGTGGCAGCGCTAAAGGGACAGGGAATTTCTGTAGGCCTGGCAGTAGTGATTGTGGGGGACGCTTCAGCTTCGCGCGTGTATGTCAATAATAAGAAGAAAGCCTGCGAGGCTGTTGGCATCTACTCTGAGGAGTATGCTCTGCCTGCGTCCACCTCTCAGCAGGAATTGCTTGAGCTGGTGGACAGGCTTAACCATGATGGGAAGATTCACGGTATTCTGGTGCAGTCTCCGCTGCCTAAAGGGCTGGATGAGGCAGCCTTGGTGGAGACTATCGCGCCCCAAAAGGATGTGGACGCTTTCCATGCCTATAATGTGGGAAAAATTATGCAGGGAAAATACAGCTTTCTGCCCTGTACGCCAGCAGGAGTTATGGAACTGCTGCACTCTGCCGGAGTAGAGGTTTGTGGGAAGCGCTGTGTGGTAATTGGGCGCAGTGATATTGTGGGCAAGCCTATGGCCATGCTCCTGCTGCACCAAAATGGTACAGTTACTATCTGTCACAGCAGAACGCAAAATCTAAAGGAGATTTGCCGTGAGGCGGATATTTTGGTCTCGGCTGTAGGAAAAGCGGCCTTTGTGACCGGCGATATGATTAAGCCCGGCGCAGCGGTAATTGACGTGGGAATGAATCGGAACCAAGAGGGAAAGCTGTGCGGTGACGTTGTCTTTGCGGAAGCGGAGAAGGTGGCTGGGTATATCACACCTGTACCTGGCGGGGTAGGTCCCATGACCATTGCCATGCTGATGAAAAATACAGTAACTGCCGCGAAGCTGCAAAACGGGATACTGCCCTGAGCAAGGAGCAAGCTATGGGAAATTTGCTGGAAAAGATTCATTCGCCGGAAGACCTGAAAGGAATGGGCCGTCAGGAGCTGGAGCAGCTCTGCGACGAGATGCGGGAGCTGATTATCCACACTGTTTCTGGCAATGGCGGGCATTTGGCCTCCAATTTGGGGGTAGTGGAGCTGGCTGTAGCTCTGGGTGTGGCCTTTCAGCCGCCTCAGGACGCCATTGTTTGGGATGTGGGTCATCAGAGCTACCCCTACAAACTGCTGACAGGGCGTTATCAGGACTTTCATACCCTTCGCCAAGAGGGTGGTCTGTCCGGATTTCCCTGCCGCGAAGAGAGTGTTTACGATTCTTTTACCAGTGGCCATAGCAGTACTTCCATTTCCTCTGCATTGGGGTTATCCGAGGCAGGCCACCAACAGGGAAAAGATGGCTATGTGGTTGCTGTTATTGGCGACGGGGCTCTCACAGGTGGATTGGCGTTTGAGGGCCTAAACAACGCCGGGCAGCTTCATAGGAATCTGATTGTAATTCTCAATGACAACACAATGTCCATCTCAAAAAATGTCGGCTCGCTGGCCCGGTATTTATCCCATATGAGGACACAGCCCGGCTATATTAAGGCCAAAAGCAGTGTGGAGGACGCTCTGCGCCGCCTGCCGTTAATAGGAAAACCAGTTGCTGTTTTGATGCGCAGAATCAAACGGAGCTTAAAAAGAATTTTATACAGCTCAAATGTGTTCAGTGATTTGGGCTTTGCCTATTATGGCCCCTTTGATGGGCATAACATCCGAGAACTCACCGATATTCTCCAGGCGGCAAAGCTGCTTAGGAAGCCGGTGCTGCTCCATGTGCGGACTTATAAGGGGAAGGGGTACCAGTATGCAGAGCAGTCGCCTACCCTCTACCATGGGCTTTCCGGATTTGATGTAGATACTGGTGAGACTGGGGAACAGGCGCAGAGCTTCTCCGATGTGTTTGGCTCTACTCTCTGTGAATTAGCTGGAAAAAATGAGAAGCTATGCGCTGTAACAGCCGCTATGGCAGAAGGGACCTGTCTTTCTGAATTTCGCCGTCAGTTTCGGAGCCGGTTTTATGACGTTGGCATTGCGGAGGGGCACGCCGTTACTTTTGCGGGCGGTTTAGCTGCAGGGGGGATGCTGCCTGTGTTTGCGGTATATTCCACCTTTTTGCAGCGGGGCTATGACCAGCTGATTCATGATGTTTCTCTGCAGAACACTAAGATTCTGCTTGCCATTGATAGGGCAGGCGTGGTGGGTGAGGACGGAAAAACTCACCAAGGATTGTTTGATGCCGCATTCTTGCAGACCGTGCCAAAAGTCACCTTGTATTCCCCCACATATTTTCAAGAGCTGCGGAAACAGCTGGCACTTTTGTCGGACAGCGGCCATGGAATCTGCGCCATACGCTATCCCCGGGGCAAGGAGTTGTACCGGCCCAAGGGCTTTCATGGTTCAACGCAAGCATTTGATTTGTGGGGAGAGTCACAGGCAAAGATTTGTGTGGTTACCTATGGGCGTCTGTTTTCATTCGCGGCAGAGGCGTTGGAGCGGCTCCGGAAAAGGAATGTCCTGGTAAAACTAATCAAGCTCAATCGGATTATCCCCCTGGACCAGGAGGCAGTAAAAGCGGCTCTGTCCTGCCGCTGGACGTTCTTTTTTGAGGAAGGAATCCGGAAAGGTGGAATTGGTGAACGCTTTGGCTGTGAGCTGCTGGAAAGCGGATATCAGGGACGCTATATCCTTCGGGCAGTGGATGACCCTTTTATTGCACACGCTCCTATGTTCCGCGCGTTAGAACGGCTGGGATTCAGTGCGGTCGGCATGGAGAAAACGGTTTTAGAAACCTTAGAAAAGGAGGCAGCTGACAGTGCCCAAAAAGAGACTTGACTTGTTGGTATTAGAGCAAGGTCTGGCGCAGAGCAGGGAGCAGGCGAAGGCGTTGATTATGGCAGGGGAAATTTTTGTGGACAACCAAAAAGCGGATAAGCCGGGGGATACCTTTTCTGAGGGCGCGCAGGTGGAGCTTCGAGGTACAGGTTTGCGCTACGTGAGCCGCGGCGGCTTGAAACTGGAAAAGGCCTTAGAGGCTTTCCGGCTGGAATTGGACGGGCTGACCTGTATGGATGTGGGGGCTTCCACAGGCGGATTTACAGACTGCATGCTGCAAAACGGCGCACAAAAAGTCTACTCTGTGGATGTAGGATACGGCCAGTTGGCCTGGGCACTGCGCAATGACAGCCGGGTAGTCAATTTGGAGCGGGTGAATGCCCGGCATCTTACCCCTGAACAGGTGCCGGAGAGGATAGAGTTCTTTTCGGTAGATGTTTCTTTTATCTCGTTAACTCTCATACTGCCTGCGGTTCTTCCGCTTTTGGCCGAACAGGGGCGGGGTGTGTGCCTGATTAAGCCTCAGTTCGAGGCTGGCCGGGAAAAGGTGGGTAAAAAGGGTGTGGTACGCGATTCAGCAGTTCATGTGGAAGTAATTAAAAAAGTAATGAACTTTGCGCTGGAGAATGGCTTCTCTGTGCTGGGCTTAGACTTTTCACCGGTCAAGGGGCCAGAGGGAAATATTGAGTATCTTATCTTATTGGAGCGCTCTCCTGCGGCAAAGCTGCGGGAAGGGGTTCCAACACCAGAGGCAATAGCAGAGGCCTCTCATGCTGCGCTGGACAAATAGAGGAGGGCAGAATGGTTCTGTATCATTATTATGACAAGCGCTCTAGGCCATTTACCAGTCTCTCTGATTTGTCTTTGGAGGACGCAAAAGCTGTGCTGGCAGAGATAAAGACTGCACGGCCTGGCTCCCAGTGTGCCCAGAGGCATGATAGATACGTAGAGTACCGGCGGAATTGTGAGAAGATTCTCTGCCGGGAGTTTGAGGCGAAAGGCGGGTTGATTCAGCGTGCGTCTCCTCACTATATGGTGGTGGAACACAGTCCCTGGCTGAGCACTTGGTATGAGAACTGCGGTGTGGTGAAAATTCCAATAGAAGAGTTTGATGTGCGTACACTCTCGTTCACCTATGGAGATTCTATGCCTACCTTTAGCCCGACAATCAATGACGGCAGGGAATACCGGCATACATTGTATACCTACACGGAGATTTTGGGAATAATTGAGAAATATGGCCTGCCGCAATGCTGGAATGACAATGGAAAACACGGCCCGGAAAGATATATTGAGGTACATGTGTGGAGCGACGAGCCAATATGCCGTTACAGAGGGAGCGGTGGAGCATGAGAATAGGGATTGCGCCCAACCCGGCTAAAGAGCGTGCGCATGCCCATGCAGAGGAGGCTATTGCGGTTCTGTGCGCTGCTGGATGTGAAACATTACGAATTGAGGGGTTATACGAAGAAGGCCCTGCGCGTCGAAGGGCATTGGAAAAGATTTCGGCCTGTGACGTGCTGGTAGCTGTTGGCGGCGATGGTACAGTAATCTGCGCGGCAAAGCTGGTAGCTGAGCTGAACAAGCCGCTCCTGGGCATTAACGCGGGAAAGCTGGGCTTTACAACAGATGTGGAGCCGGAAGATATTCCTCTTTTGTCCCAACTGGCAAAGTACCGCTGGAGAGAAGAACACCGGATGATGCTGCAGGTGGTGTTGGAGTCAGAGGGAGAAAGCCGAGGCTTTTTGGCCTTAAATGACGCAGTGGTGTCCGGTGAATTGGCAAAGATTGTGGAATATAGGATGGCCTTTGGGCAGAACGCAGGATATCTTTACCGTGCAGACGGATTTATTGTGGCTACCCCTACGGGTTCCACCGCCTATTCCCTTTCAGCAGGAGGCCCGGTAGTAGAGCCAACCTTGGATTGCATGGTTTACACTCCCATCTGTCCCCACTCTTTATTTAACCGCAGTGTGGCATTTGCGCCGGATACTCTGCTGGCTGTGGATATTCCCCGAAATCGCGGGAAGCTGGTTTTGACAGTGGACGGAGCGAAACCCATTGAGCTGAAAGAGGGAGACCGGCTGACTTTTACGAAGGCGAAAAAATATGTCCGGTTTATCAAGCTGACAAATCGGAATTTTTATGATATACTGAACCAGAAGCTGTTGGACAATTAGGAGACACAGGCGTGCCACGCCGGAAAGGTATAGGGATGAAAAACCGACGCCATGCGAAAATATTGGAACTGATTAAGGAGTATGACCTGGAAACTCAGGACGAATTGCTCCGTTATCTGCGGGAGGCTGGGTTTGACGTAACCCAGGCGACGGTTTCCCGCGATATTAAAGAGCTGCGGCTGGTTAAGACGCTTACTCCCAGCGGGAAGTATAAATATTCCACTGGCAGTGAGACCACCAATAATATGTCCGCAAAATTCTATTCACTCTTTACAGATTCAGCCTTGGCTGTAGATGCTGCACAGAACATGCTGGTAATCAAGTGCATGAACGGGATGGCACAGGCAGTGTGCGCCTCTATGGACGCCATGTACTGGAAAAATTTTGTAGGAACCCTGGCCGGTGAGGACACGATTTTTGTGGTGTGCAAAACAGAAGCAGCTGCCCGGGAGACCCAGGATGAGTTGAGGAAGCTGCTGAAATCATAAAGGCGAGGAGGCGCTTGCGCATGCTTGCACAGCTGTTTATTAATAATATTGCCGTTATCGAACGCGCTTCCATTGAGTTGGAGCAGGGCTTCACCGTGCTTACCGGCGAGACGGGCGCAGGCAAATCTATCATTATAGACGCGATTCACGCGGTGCTGGGTGAGCGGACCTCAAGAGAGCTGGTCCGTACTGGTGAGTCAGAGGCCTCTGTCTCTGCCTTGTTTACGGATTTGGCTGAGGATGTTCTGAAGCTGCTGGACGAGCTCTCTGTGCCCCGAGAAGAGGATGGCTCATTGCTGGTTCAGCGAGTCATCCGGTTAGAGGGGCGTTCCACCTGTAAGCTCAATGGCTCCCCAGCCACAGTCACCATGCTGAAAACCATTGGACCCCGGTTGGTGGGAATCCACGGTCAGCATGAGAGTTATGAGCTGCTCTCCCCAGAAATACACATGACCTATATTGACAGCTTCGGCAGATTAGAGGGACTTTTAGAGAGATACCAGGCCAGCTACCGGCAGCTGCGCAGTCTTCAGCGGAAACTCAAAGAGCTCAATACTGACGAGGGGGAGAAGAGCCGTCAAGCGGATCTTTTGCGGTATCAAATCAATGAGCTTGAGTCAGCGGAGCTTATCCCCGGCCAGCGGGAGGCGCTAAATCAGGAGCGGGAAGCGGCACGTAACAGCGAAAAAATTTCTGCCGCTGTTGAGCTGGTAAAGGTGATTCTCTTTGGCGATGAGGAGAGAAATGGCATTGCGTCTGAGCTGACTCGCGCTGCCGGGGAGTTGGAACGGGTTTCCAGTTATTTGCCCCAGTTGGACGAGCCGCTGCAGAAGTTACGGGAGGCGGGATTTCTGATTGAGGATGCGGAGAGCGTTATTCAGGACCTGACTGTGGATTATGACCCCTCCGCTCTGGACGAGATTGAGGAGCGGTTGGACCAGCTGTATCGGTTAGGGATGAAATATGGAGATACAGAGGAGAAAATGTTGGAGTACCTGGACAAGTGCAGGGAGAATCTCCACCACATTGAGTTTGCAGACGAAGAACGGGAAAAGCTGGAAGGGGAGTACGAGGTAGCCAAACAGGAGGCTATCCGCCTGGCCAGAGAGCTTTCTGAAAAGCGCCGTGCTGCGGGAGAGCGCTTTACCAAGCAGGTAAAGGCAGAGCTGAGCTTTCTCAACATGCCGGGCGTAGAGTTTGTAGTGGAAACAGAGCGGGTTCCATTAACGCCCACGGGCTGTGACAAGACGCAGTTTTTGGTCTCAGCCAATAAGGGGGAGCCTGCAAAACCTCTTTCCAAAATTGCCTCTGGCGGCGAGCTCTCCCGTATCATGCTGGCAGTAAAGACTGTGCTCTCCGGACGGGATAAGATTGACACACTGATTTTTGACGAGGTAGATGCAGGTGTCAGCGGCGCGGCTGCCAACCGAATTGGAGAGAAGCTCCGCCAGGTCAGCGAGAACCGTCAAGTGCTGTGCATTACACACCTGGCCCAGATTGCCGCCATGGCAGATCATCATCTGCGCATCAGCAAACATGTGGAAAAGGGGCGCACCTTCACACAGGTTGTGCCGTTGGACTTGGAGGGCCGCAAACGAGAGCTGGCCCGCATTATTGGCGGAGAAGAAATTACCCAGCTGCAATTAGATATGGCAGGAGAAATGTTGAAAAGACCTTGACAATTGATTTGCAATCTGCTAGAATGTGTGCAATGGCTGTGACGGGACTGGGGCCAATACCCCAAATAAGCGCTGTTTTAGATGGTAAAGAGAGTCCGCGGTTGGTGTAAGCGGAACCATGGCAGCGGCTGAAATTACCTCCCTGAGCTGCTTCTCTGAAAGTCTTTTGGGTGAGTAGGAGGAGCCGTTTGACAAACGTTATCCTGTCAGGGTATGAAAGTACCCGTTGAGGCTAGAGTTGTGAGGCTCTGGCAAACTGAGGTGGTACCGCGATTTTTGTCGCCCTCTGTAAAGCTGCGCTGGCTGCGTGCTTGACAGAGGGCTTTTCTGTTGGTCGCGCTTAAGGCGGTGGAGGTGATTCGGATGGTTCGTTTAGAGCGGGCCGGGCCAGGAGACGCGGCAGCGCTGTTAAAGATACAGCGTCAGGCCTTTGCCGCTCTGCTGGAAAAGTATCAGGACTATGACACGAATCCAGCGGCAGAATCCCTGGAGTGGATGCAGTGGAGGCTGGATAATCCAGAACGGGATTGCTGGTTTATTCTGGCCAATGGTAAAAGAGTGGGGTTGGTCTGCACCAAGCCAGTAGAAAATGGCCGCTCGATTTCGCCAATCGGCCTGGTTCCGGAGTTTCAGGGCCAAGGAATAGGCAGGGAGGCAGTGATTCTTCTGGAAGCGGAATACCCCAACATACGCCGATGGGAGTTGGGCACCATATTGCAGGAGGCCACATTGTGCCGGTTTTATGAGAGCCTGGGGTACCGTTCCCTGGGGATTTGGAGGCAGCTCAAGCCGGGGATGGATTTGGTTGGATATGAGAAACGGATGACAGAAAAAGGAGGATAAATGGATGTATCAGGCTGTGTTCTTCGATATTGACAATACCCTGCTGTTCAAGCAGCCGAGCATTTCGGAGAAGGTATTTGAAATTGTGTCTGCTCATACGCCGGATGTGGAACGGGAAGCTGTGGAGAGAGCCTATGCGGCTAGTGAGCTGTGGCAGGGCCAGCAGATTATGAAAGAGAACGAGACTGGTGTTCGAATGCCGGATGAGGAATATATTGCCCATGTGGCTGGAGTATATGGCCGCATCTTAAAGCTGGAGTCATCTGTTGTTCAAGAGTTGGCAGAGAAATTTACTCAAGGTTATGAAAACCAGTATATCCTTGCTCCGGATGCGCTGGAAATCCTGTAAAGACTTCGTGAAAGTGGTATGCATTTGGGAATTGTCAGTAATAATCATGGGAAGGTTCGCAATGTGCTGGAAGAAATGGGAATTGCTCACTTTTTTGACCCGGTGATTATTTCGGAGGAAGCAGAGCTTTATAAACCAGATGCGGCCATCATGGAGCTGGCTTGTGAGCGTATTGGTACAGAGCCTTCAAAATGTATCTATGTAGGAGACCATCCCTTTGATATCCTCTGCGCCCACGCTGCCCATATGCCGGTAATTTGGCTGCCAGTCAACGGGTTCATGGAGGTACCAGATTCGATTGGTGCTCCTGAATACACAGCCGCTTCACTGAAGGATGCCATGAACTATATCATAAATGAAAACAAGAAAGGATGAATGAATATGCAGCTGTATGAAGAACTGCAGGCCAGAGGCTTAATTGCCCAAGTAACTGATGAAGAGGGAGTCCGCGAGCTGGTAAATGCTGGAAAGGCCACCTTCTATATTGGATATGACTGCACTGCTGACAGTCTAACTGCTGGTCATTTTATGACGCTGGTGCTGATGAAGCGTCTGCAAATGGCAGGCAACCGCCCTATTGCCCTGATTGGCGGGGCTACCACCATGATTGGAGACCCCTCCGGCCGCACAGATATGCGGCCTATGCTCACCCGGGAAGACATCAATCATAATGCCGCCTGCTTCAAAAAACAGATGGAGCGCTTCATTGAGTTCGGTGAGGGTAAGGCGCAGATGCTTAATAACGCGGACTGGTTGCTGGAGCTAAACTATGTGGATTTGCTGCGGGAGGTTGGTGCCTGCTTCTCAGTCAATAATATGCTGCGGGCTGACTGCTACAAACAGCGGATGGAGAAAGGCCTCTCTTTCTTGGAATTCAACTACATGATTATGCAGTCCTATGACTTTTACCATCTCTTCCAGCATTATGGCTGCAATATGCAGTTCGGCGGAAATGACCAGTGGAGCAATATGCTGGGTGGCACAGAGCTCATTCGCCGGAAGTTAGGCAAGGACGCTCAGCTTTTGACCATCAACCTGCTCACTGACTCGCAGGGCAACAAGATGGGGAAAACTGCTGGAAACGCCGTATGGCTGGACGCCAACAAAACCTCTCCCTTTGACTTCTACCAGTACTGGCGGAACGTGGGTGATGCAGATGTAATCAAGTGCATTCGAATGCTCACCTTCCTGCCTTTGGAGGAGGTTGAGGAAATGTCCCATTGGGAGGGCAGCCAACTAAACAGAGCGAAAGAGATTTTGGCCTATGAGCTCACCGAGATGGTTCATGGTGAGGAAGAGGCGAAAAAGGCGCAGGAGGGCGCCCGTGCCCTGTTTAGTATAGGGAGTTCCACAGAGAATATGCCGTCTACTCAGTTGAGTGAAGGGGATTTGACCAATGGCGAAATCAGCATTCTGGATTTGCTGGTCAAGGCCGGGCTGACAGCGTCCAAAGGTGAGGGACGCCGTTTGGTGCAGCAGGGTGGTATCTCTGTCAACGATGAAAAGGTAACAGATTTTGCGGCGGTCTTTACTCTGGCGCAGCTGCAGGAGGGCCTGATTGTAAAGAAAGGCAAGAAGGTTTTCCACAAGATTACACTATAAGTGGAGTCTGAATTTTGAGAATCTGCTGGGCTACAGAGCTTTGTATCTTTTCAGGTATTTCATAATCCTGTTGTAAGAGACTTTTTCGATTTATAGCAGGAATAAAGTCAAAAAAATATGGCATACTCTCTTTATGAGAGATAATTGCAATTTGAAAAAATGGATTTTGCCGGTATCAGCATTTGGGGTATCGGCAATTCTCCTTTGTGGAGTGTTTGCTGTCTCTGGCCTGTATCCGTTCGGCGAACGGACTCTGGCATGGGGAGATATGTCACAACAGGTTGTTCCCCTGCTGATGGAGCTGAAGGATATTCTGTCCGGCAATTCAAGCATGTTTCTAAATTTGCAGAATGCAGGTGGGATGAGCTTTTGGGGTGTATTCTTTTTCTTTCTCTCCAGCCCCTTTCATCTGTTGGTTGTTTTGATTGAGAAAGCTGAGATATACCATCTGGTTAATATTTTAGTTTTAGTAAAGCTGTCTTTGGCAGCTGCCACAGCATCTGTATTTTTTCGCAGAGAGGCTCCAAGCCTACCATTTTCTGCGCAGTTGGCTCTGAGCTTGTCCTATGGGCTGTGCGGCTATGGGATGCTATACTACCAGAATTTGGTTTGGCTGGATATGCTCTATTTGTTCCCTATACTTGTGATTGGCTTTCTTCGGGTAATAGAGGAGGGCAAGATTGGGCTTTTTACAGCTACGCTGACCATAGCTATAGCAACAAATTACTATCTAAGCTATATGGTCTTTCTGGAGCTGATACTCTGCAGCGGCATATTCTTATGGGTATGTGTGCCGCCGGAAAAGAGAGGCGTGACAGCAGGAAAGCTGGGAGCAGGAGCCTTAACGGCACTGCTGCTTACAGCAGTCATCTGGCTTCCATCACTGTTGCAGTGCCTGTCCTCTGCTCGAACAAGCGGAGGAGTGGCAGACTCTATTCGCAGCGGCGGCTTTTGGGCGATGATATCCACCACGCTTCCGGTGCTGTTCTGCTCTGCCAGCGCGGCGGTTCTGCCATGGCTGTACCGTCCGTCCCCCCCCTCTCCTAAAGGCAGGGCAGTGGCTATTTGTTGGGGACTGACTGTTTTGCCGATGTTGGTGGAACCAATCAACAAAATGTGGCATACCGGCAGTTATCAGGCCTTTCCGGCTCGCTATGGTTATATGCCTGTGTTGTTTGGTCTGTGGTTTATGGCGATAGGGCTGAGAACTCAGCGCAAAAAGGGGAAGCCGCTGTCGAGCCAGGCGAAGTTTGCACTCGCGATAAGTGTATCCCTCTCTTTGGCTGCCGGGGCATATCTGCTGACCGGCGCCTATAAAACAGTAAGTGAATACACGCACACTCTGTGGGTATCACCACAGGCGTTTGGCTTGCTGACGCTGTTCTGGTTAACATGCCTCAGTGGTGTGTTTTTAGTCTGTTCCCTCTGGCGGAAGGCAGGCGGGAAATTCCTGAGCAAGGTGCTGCTGGCGTTCTGCCTGGTTCAATCCGTGGTACAGGCAGAGATTTGGATTGGCTCTGCCGCCAATGTTCCAGAGAAGAGCCTTGCTGTGTTGGCTACCGCAGGACCGGAAGATATGGGACTTTATCGAGTGAAACCGGAGAGCAAGTTTTGTCATGTGAACCTTTTGGGCGGTCTCGGTTTTCCCACCCTCAGCCACTATACCTCTCTAACAGATGAACGCTTTCTTGCTGTGATGAAAAAGTTGGGTTATTCTTCCTATTGGATGGAGATTTCGGGGTGCTGTGGAACGACAGTCAGCGATATTCTTCTGTCCAATAAGTATTCGCTGAACGAGGAAGTGCATTATTCTCTCACTGGTGCTGGGAACTTGGGTTATCTGGTGCCTGCAGAAACCTTGCCGGAGACACTCGTGCTGGGAGACCGGATTGCGCTTCAAAATGAGCTCTCTAGGATTCTTACAGGAGCTCCGGCGTTTGAATCTCATATGCCTATAAACAGGACGCTCCGCTGGGAGAGTGATAGAATTTTACTTGAACCAGGTGTTTTGCAGTATGAAATCTCTGTGGAGAAGCAGACAACACTGTATTTTGATGCCTTTGACTGTATCTCCACCCGTTTGCGGGAGAAAATCAACGAGGTATTTTCTGTGACGGTCAATGGGGTAGAAGTGACTGAGAGTTATCCCACACAGAGCTGCAATGGGATTTTGAATTTGGGTACCTTTGAGCAGGAAATGGTTCATGTACAAATTGAGATAAAAAGGCAGGCAGAGCTTTGTTCCTTTGGCGTTTGGAGTATGGACTTTTCCCAAGCAGCAGCTTTGCGTGGTGCCCTGACCAATGGAGAGTTGTGTTATGAAAACAACGAGATAACTGGAAAAATCCACAGTAATTCCGGACAGGCGCTGTTCCTATCTATCCCTTGGAATCCAGGAATGAGGGTTCTGGTCAATGGGGGGCAAGTGCAGCCTAGAATTGTTTTAGACTGCTTTATGGAGATTCCTCTAGCCAATGGAGAGAACGATATTATGCTTCTCTATATCCCTGTTGGATTTTTACCAGGTCTATATATCAGTATAGGCGGGATGGTTATTTTAAGTATCTGCTGGGTGTTGCAGCGTAAAAAATGGCTGCACTGGCTGACAATACGCTGGTATCAGATTGCCCCAGCCTTATTGTATACTGCGTTTGTGTTGCTCCTTCTAGCTGTATATGTACTTCCGCTGCTCATATGGATAACAGGATAAAAGAAGAGCCTCTCCTTTTACGGAGAGGCTCTCTTTTTGTGTAGTATGCAGTTTACGCCATTGTTTTTTCGATAGCGGAGAGTACTGTATCAAAGTCCGCCTCAGTCACCAGAAGTGAAATCTCCACTTCTGAGGTAGTAATTAACCGCAAATCAGCCTTTGTGTTGGCAATTGCGCCAAAGACTTTGGCTGCAATGCCTGGAGTATTCTTCATAATCGGGTCGTAGACGGAAATCTTGTGGTTGACCGAACTGACAATCACATTCACATCCGTCTCTTTCTTGAGCTGAGTAGTGAAAGCCAGCACATCCACTAAATCATTGTCAGAAATGGTGAAGGAAAGTCCTGTAAAAGCTCCATGAGTGGGGGCCATGGAAATCATATCAATATTGATATTGTACTGGGCGATGGACTGAAATATCTTGGAGATAGAATCTACCTGGGCGGGGAATCCCACTAAGGTAACGAGTGTGATATTATCCACCGTGCTAATTACAGTGCTTGCGCTCAATTTAATCTTCCTTTCCATTCTGAATCAAGTGGGACATGTCATATAACCCGGACTCACGGTTGGCCATAAACACAGCCGCATTGACTGCGCCCGCGGCAAAAAGTTCTTTTGACTGGGCTGAGTGAGAGAGTGTAATAACTTCATGCTGGCCAGCAAAAATGACCTGATGTTCTCCCACAATAGTCCCGCCTCGGATAGAGTGAATTCCTAACTCACTCCGCTCCCGCTTTTTTCGCTGAGAGTGTCTGTCATAGGTATATTTCATGGAGTTTTCTCGCACTTCATTGACTGCATCGGCCAACATCAAAGCTGTGCCGCTGGGGGCGTCTATCTTTTGGTTGTGGTGGGCTTCCACAATTTCCACGTCAAACCCAGGCCCTAAAACGTTCTCGGCTGTTTTGGCAAGCTCCATCAGCAGGTTGATGCCAAGAGACATATTTCTGGAATAGAAGATGGGGAGTTCCTGGGAAGCGGTCCGCACTTCCTCTACCTGCTCTTGGCTGTAGCCAGTGGTACAGAGCACTGCAGCGGTTCCGGGATGAGATTCGCAATATGCCAAAATAGGGGAGAGAGCGCTGGGATGAGAAAAATCGACTACCACATCCACTGCTTCCTGCACCTGAGCAATATCCTGATATACCGGGAAGCCATGTTCTCCACCGGCCAAATCTACTCCAGCAACAATCTCACAGTCTCCTCGTTCTTCCACAAAATGCTGGACTGCTGTACCCATTTTTCCGGTGCAACCACAGAGCAGAATTTTCACCATATTTTCACGTCCGTTTCAAGATTTATGATAAGCCTGGTTGATTTGAGCACACAGGTCACAGACAGACCAGCATTTTGTCAAATCCACAGGAAGTTGTTTTTTCTGGGCCAGTTCCAGCAGAGTTCTGGCGCCTCCTGTAAGGAGCGCTCTGCTTCTCTCGTCTGCGTATGGGTCATATCCACTGACAATGGTATCCATGGAATCCTCCAATAGATTGCCAATAGAGAGTGCACAGGCTTTGACACTGCCATCCGGCTCAATAGAGATGGAGCGAATTTGCTCCAGAGGTTCCGTATATGGCAGAGAACCGCAGGTTTCACTCAAATCCAAGCAGGGGGCGGGATAAAACTGAGAGAGATTTTTTATCGCGTTCCCTGCCATAAAAATGTCGTTTCCCTGGCTGATAGGCAGAGAAAGCTCTGCAAATTGGGCAAGGATATCTCTCGTTCGCTCATTCCAGACATCCTGGTGCGCTGCATTGACCACCCAGGCTGGAGAAAGTTTGAGAACACCAGGCGCAGTTTGCGCCACATACTGCGCAAAGATGAGCACTGGCTCCAAAGGAATAGTTTCTTGATGGAAAGCATCTACAGAAAGTAAAATATCATTTACCCCAGCATCCAGCAGATTTTGCGCTGTCTGGCGGATTCTCTCTGGATTTTTCGAGAAATAGCCGTTCGTAATCACCGAGCGCTCCGGGATTCCACAATCGCGTGCTGTGCTGTGCAGGGCACAGACAACCTCTGGATATAACAGAGGCTCACCGCCAAAAGTCATAAGGGAGGTGATGGGATAGTTGGCTTTCAGCCAGCGGACGGCTTCTATGGACTTCTCCACAGGCACATGATGGGGGCCCGGCTGATTCAGTCTGCTGCCTATAGAGCAATGCTTGCAGCGTCCCGTGCAATGGTATGTGGTGATAAACTCCACCCGGTCTAATTTCAGGTATTTGGACTTTTTCATGCTGTTACCTCTTTCATTCTTGGATTTTATTGATTGAAAAAGGCGCAGCTATGAGACAGCGGGGCTGTCCATTTTGCTCGGTGCAATCCGCTGTCAAATCACAACTGCACCGAGCGGTTATCTCGTTGAATCATCCTCTGCTTTGAAATTCTCATATAATCACCTTATGAAATCAGTTTATACTTTTTTAGCAAAGCGGTCATCTGCATCTGCTTCTCCTCTGGCAGTGTGGTCAAAGGCAGCCGGCAGAAATTGGTGGAAATCACATCCATCTGCCACAGGGCATCCTTCACCGGGATGGGATTTACATCCATGAAGAAACCGTCCATCAAATCAATAAACTGATTGTTTAGCTTTCGCGCAGCAGACAAGTCATTTTCCAGCATGGCATGGGCCAAATTGTGCATCTCCTTAGGCAGAACATTGGAGAACACAGAAATCAGGCCCTTGCCGCCCAGAGCCATAATAGGCAAAATCTGGCTGTCCTCACCAGAGTACACATCCAAATCGTCCCCGCACAAAGCAATGGTTCTGGCTACAGAAGAAACGTCTCCGTTGGCCTCTTTGGTGGCAACTATATAGGGGTTTTTTGCCAGCTCCTGATAGGTGGCAGGCTGAATATTACAACCAGTCCGGCTGGGCACATTATAGAGGATACAGGGCATTTCTACACAGTCAGCAATATAGTTGAAGCTCTCGATTAGGCCCTTTTGAGAGGTCTTATTATAGTAGGGTGTAACCAGCAGCAGCCCATCCACACCCAGTGCCTTGGCTTCCAGGGAGAGATCCACACAGAAACAGGTGTCATTGCTGCCAGTGCCAGCAATCACCGGGATACGGCCCTTGACTTTTTCCACAATAAAGGCGACGGTTTTCAGGTGCTCCTGGCTGCTCATGGTAGCTGCTTCGCCAGTGGTACCACAGGCAATAATGGCATCTGTACCGCCAGCAATCTGCATCTCAACCAGTTTTTCCAGCTCTTCCCAGGCAATTTCGCCATGTTGGTTAAATGGAGTGACCAGGGCAGTACCCACGCCGGTGAAAATGGTATTTTTCATAAATAATACCTCCAAAATATAATTATGGAGCAACTAAAAATCAATCAAAGTACCCCAGCTTGCACAGCAGTTCTGCCATCAGTACACCGCCGCCGGCCGCGCCGCGCAGGGTGTTATGTGACAGACATACAAACTTATAGTCATACTGGGTATCCGGCCGCAGACGGCCAGCAGAAATGGCCATACCGCCCTCCAAATCCCGATCCAGTTTGGGCTGGGGCCGGTCGTTTTCGGTGAAGTAGTGGATAAACTGTTTGGGAGCGCTGGGCAATTCCAACTCCTGGGCAGGCCCCTTAAACTCTTTCCAGCGGCGGATAATCTCATCTGTGCTGACTTTCTTCTCTAATGAGAAGAAAACCGCTGCCGTATGACCGTCAGCCACTGGCACCCGGAAGCACTGGGAGGTAATAGAGGGAGCGGTAGCGTTGACTATCACACCGTCCTCAATATGTCCCCAGATTTTCATGGGCTCCTGCTCAGACTTCTCTTCCTCGCCGCCGATATAGGGAATCACATTGTCGATAATTTCAGGCATAGTTTCAAAAGTTTTGCTCGCACCAGAGATTGCCTGATAGGTGCAGGCCAGCACTTTGCTCACGCCCAAATCAAGCAACGGATGGATGGCCGGCACATAGCTCTGGAGGGAACAATTGGATTTTACCGCGATAAATCCTCGTTTCGTGCCCAGCCGTGCCCGCTGATGGGCGATTGCCTGATGATGCTCCGCATTCAGCTCTGGCACAATCATGGGAACATCCGGGTCACCGCGGTGCTCTTTATTATTTGAGATAACCGGGCACTCCATTTTAGCGTAAGCCTCTTCCAAGGCTCTAATCTCCTCAGACTTCATATTAACTGCACAGAACACGAAGTCCACCAGAGAGACAATTTTTTCCATATCTGCCTGTGCGTCATATACAGGGAGTTCCGCCATATTTGCGGGAACCGGAGTAGGCATAGCCCAGCGGCCTGCTACAGCCTCCTGATAAGTCTTTCCCGCCGACTGTGCACTGGCTGCCAGGGCATGAACCTGGAACCAAGGGTGATTCTCTAATAAAGTGGCAAAGCGCTGACCAACCATACCCGTACATCCAATAATCCCAACGCGATACTGTTTCATCTTCATTTTCCTTTCCCAAAAGCAAAGATAATCCGTGAAAATGGTTGAAAATACGACTGCCATCCTCTATAATAGAGACAAACAGGAGCAGACGATTCTCTTTTATTATACTCCAGTCCGAGCTGATTGTCAATTTTTTCTGCCGGATATCCGATTCATCTTATGATTTTTTCTCCAGGAGAGTGACCGCTATGCAGCCAAACGCCATGAAAACCAGCGATTTCTATTTTAATCTGCCCCAAGAATTGATTGCACAGACCCCCGTAGAACCCCGGGATTCCTCTCGGCTGATGACATTGGACCGGCAGACGGGAGAGATTGGCCACCGGCATTTTTTTGAGATAGTTGATTTACTCTGTCCAGAAGACTGCCTCATTTTGAACGATTCCCGGGTACTCCCCGCCAGAATATATGGAGAAAAGGAAGGTACCGGAGCAAATGTGGAGTTTCTGCTCTTGACAAATCAGGGAGGGGACACTTGGGAGGCCTTGGCGAAGCCCGGCAAGCGTGCAAGGAAGGGAAGCCGTTTTGATTTTGGACAGGGACTGATTGGCGAAGTTGTTGAGGTAAAAGAAGATGGGAACCGGCTGCTCCACTTTGCATATGAGGGAGAGTTTTTCAGCTTGTTGGATAAAATTGGCCAGATGCCCCTGCCGCCGTATATCAAGGAAAAACTAGAGAACCAGGAGCGCTACCAGACAGTATATTCCCGTGAACGTGGCTCCGCCGCCGCGCCTACAGCTGGCCTGCACTTTACCCCGGAGCTGATGGAAAAAATCCGGCAAAAAGGAGTGGGGATAGGCTTTGTGACCCTGCATGTAGGGCTGGGGACATTCCGGCCAGTAAGCGCGGAGCATATCACGGACCATAAAATGCACGCAGAGCATTATTACATGTCCCAGCAAACAGCGGATTTGATAAACCAGACCAAAGCCGCAGGGGGGCGGGTGATTGCTGTTGGAACAACTAGCTGCCGCACGATTGAGTCTGTAGTTCAGCAAAATGGCTGCTTCCAGGAGAGTGAAGGCTGGACGGATATTTTCATCTATCCCGGTTATAAATTTCAAGGGATTGATGGGCTGATTACGAACTTCCATCTGCCGGAGAGCACGCTGATTATGTTGGTATCTGCTTTAGCTGGCAGAGAAAATGTGCTGCAGGCATATGCTGAGGCGGTGGAGGAGAGGTATCGTTTTTTCAGTTTTGGAGATGCAATGCTCGTGGTGTGAGTAAAAATTTTGACGGGAAGAGAACCCGCAAAGGCGCAGTAGTACTGGGGTTTCGCGGGTTTTTGACGCTGAATTTTCAAAACAGCTTTTTGGGCGTTTTTGGGGCAAAAATGGGGAAAAAGGCCCTTTTTGGCCCAAACTTTTGCAAAAGTTTGAGTGAGAAAAAGTGGAATAAATATACAAAAAATACGCATAAACACACAGATGGGGGTTGCTACTATATGGTTATATATGGCTGAGTTTTTCGATATTCAAGATACATGAATCTGTCTTCAAAATGTGAAAAATTTCGCGTTGTCAACCGATAGACTAAAAGGATGTAAGCGAAAAATAGATACGAACCTACGCAAGAAAAGAAGAAGGCGGTATAATGAAGGAGGGATGAAGAAAAACGGAGGATATAAGGAATGGGAACAGAGCACAAATGCCAGTGGTGTGGGAAAGAGTTTGAGCCGACCTGCCACAAGAGCCGCCAGAAGTTCTGCAGCGCGGAGTGCAGAATAAAATACCATAACGCCAAGAGGTATTATGGGGGCAAAGTGGACGTCTGTCCGGAATGTGGAGCCCCCGTGGAGCAGAGCGGAGAGCGCGGCCGTTGGAGGCGTTTTTGCAGCGACCGCTGCCGCCAGGAGTACCATAGAAAGCAGAGGCAGGAAAAGCAGCATGAGCAGGGGCGTGGGAAACAGGTCTGCCCCAATTGCGGGATAGAATTTGAGGTGGACTGGAATTGTAAAACCCGGCGTTTTTGCAGCGACGAGTGCCGGAAAGAGTGGTGGAAGGAATACCGCAAGGCAAACCCGTCCAGGGAGCCGGGAATGCGCAAATGCGCGTTTTGCGGAAAAGAGTTCACCAGCGAAAGGTGGCATGGCGGGGAGT
>CAJTXF010000028.1 GCA_910580045.1 uncultured Eubacteriales bacterium | reverse complement strand
TGTGCGGTGTTGCCTTAATTATCCGTGTTCCCCCGCCCTACGGGCGGGGGAACACGGATGATTATCTCTGTGGTTTGGACAATCCCTTTCCCAGATCCGGCTTGAAAAATACGAAACACTGTCTTGAGCAGAGCCGGTGGTTTCAGCCCCTGTTCCTGGCCAAAAATCCAGCCTAGAAGCAAATGCAATTTTCCAGCTTGGCGGAGCGCTGGCTGCGGACAGGAAATTTTTCTGCTTTACGGCATATAATAGGGAAGCAAAAAAGATATTGATATTTGGAAGGGGTTTGTTTCTATGTGTGGATTCGCGGGATTCAGTGACTATGATGACAATCTGCTGGACGAGAAATATCTGTGGATGGCACTGGCCAGGCGGATGGCCAGGCGGTTGGCGCACCGGGGGCCGGACAGCCACGGGGCCCATGTATCTGCCCACTGCGCGCTGGCCCATATGCGCCTGGCAGTGATTGACCCCCAGAACGGCGGCCAGCCTATGACTGTGGCGCGGGAGGGCAGGGAGTGCACCATTGCCTATAACGGAGAGCTGTACAACGCCCCGGAGCTACGGGCTGATTTGGAGAGCCGGGGATACCGCTTCCTCACCAACTGTGACACAGAGGTGGTGCTCAACGCCTATCTCTGCTATGGGGCGGACTGTCCGGAAAAGCTGAACGGCATCTTCGCTTTCGCGATTGACGACGGCATCCACAACCAGACCTTCCTATGCCGGGACAGGTTCGGGGTGAAGCCCCTGTTCTACACATTCCAAAACGACAGGCTGGCCTTTGCCTCAGAAATTAAGGGGCTCTTCGAGTTCCCAGGGGTAAATCCCGTGCTGGGCCGTGAGGGGCTCTGTGAGGTATTCGGCCTGGGTCCCGCGCGCACCCCTGGGCACGGGGTATTTGAAGGCATTCGGGAGCTGAAGCCAGGGCATTTCGCCCTGTATACACGGGAGGGGTTCCGGGATACCCAGTACTTTGACTTGTCCGCCGCCCACCACACCCAGACCTATGAGGAGACTGTCCACACCCTTCGGGAGCTGCTGGTGGACACGGTGCGGCGTCAGCTTATCTCGGATGTGCCTTTGTGCACCTTTCTCTCCGGCGGGCTGGATTCCAGTGTCGTGACAGCCATTGCCGCTGAGATTCTGCGGGAACAGGGCCGGACGCTGTCTACTTACTCCTTTGAGTTTGAGGGGAACGAGGTGTTCTTTACCCCCTCTTCCTTCCAGCCGGACAGGGACCAGGCCTGGGCAGAGAAGGTCAGCAAAGTGCTGGGCACAGAGCACCGCACTCTGCTGTGCAATAATGACCAGCTGGCGGATTCCCTGTTTGAAGGGGTCATTGCCAAAGACCTGCCGGGCATGGCGGATATTGACGGCTCTCTTCTGCACTTCTGCCACGCGGTGAAGGAAAACCACGTGGTAGCTCTGTGCGGCGAGTGCGCGGACGAGATTTTTGGGGGCTATCCCTGGTTCCACCGGCGGGAGATGTTCGACGGCAGCCACTTCCCCTGGAGCAATAATCTGGATGTGCGCCAGTCCCTGCTGAAACCTGAGCTGGCAGAGCAGCTGGGAATGGAGGAGTATGTTGGCAGCCGGCTGCAGGAGACCTTGGACGCGGTGCCAACCTTAAAGGGCGAGTCCCAGGAGCAGGTCCGGATGCGGCAGATTTCCTATTTGAACATGAAGTGGTTCATGGCCACCTTGCTGGACAGGAAGGACAGATGCAGTATGGCCAGCGGCTTGGAAGTTCGGGTGCCCTACTGTGACCACCGGATTGCCCAGTATGTGTTCAATGTGCCTTGGGACTTCAAGTGCCCTGGTGGCGTGGCCAAAGGGCTGCTGCGGGACGCGGCCAAGGGCCTGCTGCCCGAGGAGATTCTCCTGCGGAAAAAGAGCCCCTATCCCAAGACCCATAACCCTGGCTATGAGGCCATCCTAAAGCAGAGGCTCCAATACATCCTGCGGGATAGCTCGCAGCCTATTCATAAGATTTTGTCTCCGGAGGCTGTGAAGGGGCTGATGGAGCAGAGCTTTGACTATGGCAAGCCCTGGTTCGGCCAGCTGATGGCCGGGCCCCAGATGCTGGCATACTTTATCCAGATAAACTACTGGATGCTGCACTACAATATCTATCTTGATATCTGAGAAAAGGGCCGGGATATAATCCCGGCCCTTTTCCTTTTATGAAAGCAGGCTGCCCCCGTTTTCCTCCTCCAGGCGGCGGAGGGTGACGCTGACCTCTACACTGAACTGGCTCTGAGCCATCTGGTTCTGCCAGTCAGCCGCCATATCGCGCCAAACACCTGGGGAGCGGCGGTAGAGCAAATCTCCAAAGCCGAAGATATCGCACCTGTCCCGCTCCACGGCCTGCTGGATGGCTGAGACCGCGTTGTCTGTCAGCTGGCGGGCAGCTGCGGATTCCAGCTGAGTCCGGGAAGCGTCCGGGCCTGGGGCAAAGTCAGCTGCGCTTAAATCCGCCTCTACCTGGATTTCCACCTGGAAGCTGGGCGTACCCTCCGCGCGGGAGGTGATTTTGCTCTCCGCAGAGCGCAGGCTCAGAGTAGCCGTGCCAGCGTCCTCCAAGGAGACAGCCAGCTCACCCCGCTCCAGCCAGCCCACCGCGGCCAGGTATCCCCGGGTCTGCTCAGAATCCAGAACCCCCTTGACCTGGCTGCGCTCAAAATAAGCTGTACCCACAACCTCTACCCCGTCCTCCTCCGCCTGAAGCAGAGGCAGGACAGGGGCGCCTCCCTCCCGTTTGCTGTCATTGACAAAGCGCAGGATATCCATATCCACAGCTTGGCCATTATACCGGCCACTGCCCCCCAGAGCCTGCAGCTCAGACATACGCATCAGCTGGCTGTCCTTCTCAATGGAGAGGACCTCCTGGGCTGTGCCGGCGGAGAGGAACAGCTTCACTGTGGGCCGGGTGTTGTAATAGCGGACAAAGAAGTCCAGGCAGTCATCCAGGCCCCGGCGGGCGCAGCCCATACCAAAGACCACCAGGTAGTTGTGGGAGTAGAAGGGCTCCCGGCCTGTGGAGAGAGACAGGGAGGACAGGGCCTCCAGCACTGTGGGCCCCTGGCAGGTGAACAGCTCCTCCCCCTCCTCGGCAGAGGTAGAGGAGCGCACTGTGACCAGGTACTCCCCATCCTCCCAGTCCACGCCAATGCCATGAATGAGAATGCGCTCGTAGAGCTCAGGATAGCCGCAGCCGGAGAGGCCTGCGGCCAGGAACAGTGCCGCCAGGATAACACAAAGAGCTCGTTTCATTTGCGCGCCCTCCTTCCCCGCAGACAGCAGGCCAGCCAGACAATCAGGGGCAGCAGAGCCCCGCTGAGGATGGTGCAGAGGAAGAGAAAGTCTGTGTCCAGCAAAAAGTCCTGCATGGCCCGGCTCTGGGCCGTGAACAGGGCCAGGAGCAGAATCGCCAGGGCTGTCAGCCAGAGGGCAGGCTTGGGCTCTTTGCGCTGGGTGAGGGCCGTGAAGCACACCCGGCAGGCGTATAAATCAAAGGCCAGCTTGGTAATCAGCCCCATCATCCATATGCCGGTGAACACTGCGTCCAGCCGCTGAAGGGAGCGCACCTCGCTGAGGGAGGCCAGTACATATACAGGGAAATTCTGGGTATAGGCATACCGGCCCAGGCAGCCTGCCAGCAGGAAAATCAGACTGCCCATGAACAGGGCCGTGCCCAGCATCCACCCAACAAAGCCCAGCTTTTTCCGGCCTTTCACCTGGGGCAGAAGCACGGCCATGTCCGCAAACAGAGAAGTGCGGGCCAAAAACAAGGTTACGCCCTGGCGGGTCTGGCCAAAGCCATTATAAAACAGGGGCTCCAGATTGCCCCACTGGAACCGGGCGGAAGCCATGGCAAAGACCAGCCCGCAGCCCAGCAGCAGCGCCGCGAACACGCAGACCGCACAGCGGGCCACTGTCTCCAGGCCCCTCACTGCACCGTAAAGGGCCACGGCCAGAAGGGCAGTCACCACCAGAGCGGCGGAGAAGCCTGGGTTCACGGTGTCCATCAGGAAGATTTGGAAAAGAGCCAGAGAGGTCCCTCCAGCCAAGACAAAGTACAGGCCGTAACATAGGGGGATTAGGCCCCCTGCCCGGCCCAGGGAGGACATGGCCAACTCCGGGACACTGGCGCTGTGCTCCCGGCCCAGGGCCAGCCAGATAGGCAGGGCAATCAGCAGGCTGAGGGCCATTGCCAGCAGGTTGGAGATAATATTATCCAGCAGGTTTTCGCCGCCGGTATAGTGGGCGTTCAGGGCAATGGTGACCACCACCCGGGACACGAACATGGCCACAAAAAACTGAGCAGAGCTGATTTTGGTATGGCTCATAAGATTTCCCCTTTCATTGACCTATCTCTCGGCTGCCGGGCATATTCTGCGCATTGGCGCTGCCCTTTGCCAGCTGTTTCCACCCTGCCCGGACGAACACGTCCCGGAAGGCCAGCCTGCCGTTATAGGGCGACACAGGGCTCAGCAGAGGTATGCCAAAGCTGTCTGTGCTGCAAAGGTCCATCAGCAGCAGGACCAGGCCTATCATCACACCCCACACGCCCAGAAAATTCCCGGCCAGCAGAAAGGCCAGCCGCAGCAGGGCCAGAGGCTCATATAATCTGGGCACAGCGTAGCCCGCAATGGCGGTGAGGGCCACTACCATCAGGGAAGGGGCGCTGACCAGCCCGGCAGAGACAGCCGTGTCGCCAATCACCAGGCCCCCCACAATACTCACCGTGGCAGAGAGGGAGCGGGGCGCCCGCAGGCCCGCCTCCCGCAGGACCTCGTATAAAAAGTAGAGGATAAGGGTCTCTGCCATGACCGGAAAAGGGGTCTGGGACTCTGACTCGGAGATTTTCAGCAGAAGGGCCTCAGGGAGCATCTCCGGGTGGTGGGTGGCAATGGCCACATACAGCCCCGGCAGAAAGGCACTGAGGAAAAAGGCAATGTATTTCAGCCAGCGGATGAAACTGCCATAAAAGGGCCGGGTCAGGTAGTCATCCAGGGTTTGGAAGTTCTCCACAAATAGAAAGGGCACCAGAATGGCGCTGGGGGTGCCCTCAACCAAAATGGCAACCCGCCCCTCTTCTATCTTGCCGCAGACCACGTCCGGGCGTTCCGTGACGCCCACGCCGCTGAACACACCGCCCCGCTCCAAAAAGCTCACCAGGTATCCCGCGCCCAGGGTGGTGTCCAAGTCATAGGACTTGAGGCGCCGGCGGAGCTGCTCCAGAATCTCCGGGCTGGCCACTCCCTCCAGATAGCACAGGGCCAGGGGCGTGTGGCTTCTGCTGCCTGCCTCTGCCTTTTCAAATTTCAGGGCTGTGGTCTTCATCCTGCGGCGAATCATGGAGATGTTGTTCTGATAACTCTCGGTAAAGCCGTCCTTGGCGCCCCGCTGCATCACCTCGTTCTGCGGCTCGTCCGGGCCCCGGGTCTCAAAGCCCTGGACACCGAACACCAGGGCGTCTGAGCTGCCGTCCAGGCAGAGGACGGCAAAGCCGCTCATCAGCAACAGCAGAATCTGCTCTATCTGTGTCTCCCGCTTCTGCTCCATGGAGCCCAGGACTGTGTTCTCAATGGCCCCCAGCAGGTCAGGCCCTTGCTGGGAAGACAAGTCCGCCTCCATCAGCGGGTTAAGAATGCTGAGGGTGATAATCTGCTTGCTCACCAGTCCGTCCAGGGCGAAGAGCGCGGCCTTGGTGCCGGAGAGCTCCAGTTCGCGCATCATAAAGTCCATGGCGTTCTCAAACTGGGACTGCAGGTACTGTTTGTTCTCTTCGATGTTGGTTGACAGCTTTTCCACCGTACCGCCTCCTGTTGTGAATGCTGGAAATGACGGGTTGAGCACACCGCTTAACAGACCGGAGCTTGGAGAATATCGCCAAGAAACCAGTCGGACTGGCATACGAGACTCAGTGTCCCAAAGGCTTGGGCTTTCGGCAGTGCTCATCAAGAAAGCCGAAGAGCAGGCGTTAGAAAGCCCACCCAGTCTCTTCTCAGGTTTTGAAACGGGCAGCTCTCAAAATCCAGCGTATATGCAGGTAGTGTGTTCAGCGGGCAGCGGAAATATGCGGATAATACAGCGGGATATGCGATATACTAAGCCTACAACTGACGAAAAGAGGGATTCTATGCTTATATCTCTGGTGCGGACTCTTGTGATGTATGGGGCGATTTTGATTGCCGTGCGGCTGATGGGCAAGCGGCAAATCAGCCAGCTGCAGACCTCTGAGCTGGTAGTGACCCTGTTGATTTCCGAGCTGGCGGTGATGCCCATTCAGCAGCATGATGACCCGCTGTGGAATGGATTGATTCCCATGGTGGTGCTGGTAGTCTGTGAGATTGTGGTGTCGCTGTTCATGCTGAAAAGCGGGAAATTCCGTCAGCTGGTGTGCGGCAATCCTATTGTTGTCATTGAGAACGGGCGGGTGCTTCAGGAGCAGATGCGCCGGCTACGCATGAGCACAGAAGATTTGTTTGAGCAGCTGAGACAGGCGGGTAGCTTTGCCCTGGAAGACGTGGCCTATGCTATTATGGAGACCAACGGCCAGCTGAGCGTACTGAAAAAGTCTTCGGCAGACTATTTGACCCCCAAGCAGGCAGGGGTCAAGGCAGCATCGGAAGCTCTGGAAGTGGTGGTCGTCAGCGACGGAAAAATCTCTCAGAACTCCCTGCGGCTGTGCGGTCGGGACCCGGTCTGGCTGCGGGAGCAGCTGCGGTTTCAAGGTGTGGAGCTGGCGGACGTGTTCATTATGACTGTGCGCACAGACGGGCAGCAGCGAGTGATACGGAAAGAAAAAGCGCGGGGCTAGGGTCTCCCCTATCCCCGCACTTCTTCCTGCGGCACGCTCTCTCCCACTGTCTCCCGCCGCAGCTTTCCCCCACATTGGCAGCGGTACTGCCAGGGACGCTTCACTGCTTTGGACATCCGCTTTCGCTGAATGCGTGCCCCGCAGGCCTCACACACCAGCACATACTTGACCTCCTCCTGCCGCAGGGGCGCTGCCTCCCCCTCCACCGGCACGGTCCGGCGGATATCCAAATCCATGGCCGCTCCTGCCCGCTGGGCCCAAGCTTTCCATTTAACTCCATGGTTCCGGCAGCCCGGGCAGGTATGCAGCAGCTCGTGAACAAGAGTGAGCCGCAGCAGCTCCCGCTGGTTCAGAATTCCGGCGGAGACCTCTATCACACACCCGGTCTGGGTGAAATAACAGCACCCCAGCCGGCGCTTGGCACGAGTGTTGATTTTCACGTGGGAGTCCAGTTTTTGGGAGATGGGAATGCCCAATTCCCGCAGAGCTGCGCAAAGCTCCTCCATCAGCTTATCTAATTCTGCCTGTTCCACTGCCTTTTGCCTCCTTTTTGCGTGTTCCTTCCGGGAAGGTTCTGGAATTCCTGTTTGGCAATGATTGACATTTCTTCAAAAATCGGGTACAATGAATCATATCAGCTCTGTTTGGGACTGGGTTTTCACTGTCAGCATCTGTACTCACAAATTATCTTCTCAAAGGAATTTGCACCATGAAAAAAAAGATTTTCTTCCTCCCTCTTGCCGCCCTTCTGATTTTTACCTTTACAGCCTGCTCCTCTCCAGACAGCTGGCAGCTGGATTTGTCTCAGGGCTGCGGCACTCGCATGAAGCTCCTTCATCTGAACGCCAGCACAGAAGCCCGCCGCAAGCGTCTGCGGGATTTTGAGGCTCTGCTGGAAAACGCGCAGCCTTTGGAGAAGGATTCCAGCCTTTTTGCTTACTATCCGGATTATCTGCTGGAAATCACCCATGACGGCAAAAAGACCACTGTGGTGCTGGATGTAAACGGCGAATACCTGGATTTCTATTACCCAGAGGAGAGCGAAAGCACCATTTACCGCTCAGCCTATACTGCGGCTGATCTGCGGAAGCTGATTCATCAGTATGATTAGCAAAATACGGTGTGACTGGACTCACACCGTATTTTTTATGCTGCCATAACACAAAAACGCCGTACCCGCAGAAACGCTGGTACGGCGCAGAGCAACAAAATCAGTCGCTGGTATAGGGCAGCAGGGCCAGATGCCTGGCACGCTTAATCGCTACTGTCAGCGCACGCTGGTGACGGGCACAGGTCCCAGTCACACGGCGGGGAAGAATCTTGCCCCGCTCGGAAATGAAACGGCGCAGCTTGGCCACGTCTTTATAGTCAATGAACTCCGCACGGTCCACACAGAAGCTACAAACCTTTTTGCGGCCCTTGCGGCCCCGGCGAATCTCTCTCTCGGGTCTCTCCGGCATAGTGGAAACCTCCTTCAAACAAATTATTTTTCCGCCCTGAGGCGGTGTTCATTTCTTAGAAAGGCAGGTCCGCGTCAGCGGTATCCGTTTCGAAACTGCTGTCATCGCCGCTGGAAAAAGCGGGCGCGGGCTCCGCAAACGAGGGTGCAGAGCTGAACTCGTCCCGGGTATCGCTATAGGAGCCGCCGTAAGAGCTGGCTCTGTCATATCCGCGCTCACCAGAGGGGGCTCC
The DNA here is from genome assembly GCA_910580045.1 of uncultured Eubacteriales bacterium. Lineage (GTDB taxonomy): Bacteria > Bacillota > Clostridia > Oscillospirales > Acutalibacteraceae > Acutalibacter. Next base: position 21,373 of record CAJTXF010000028.1, on the reverse strand, counting down.
GCCGCTCTCCCGTTTTGAGCCGCAGAAGCTCACATTATTGGCCACAACCTCCACTGCTGTGCGCTTATTCCCCTGCTTATCCTCATAGGAGCGGGTCTGGATGCTGCCCTCAACGGCAATCATCTGTCCCTTGGTGAAATATTTGCACACAAACTCAGCTGTGCTGCGCCAGGCGACAATATCAATAAAGTCAGCCTGTCTCTCCCCTGACTTGTTGGAGTAGCTCCTATCAACCGCAATGCGGAAGGAGCACACCGCCAAATCGCTCTGGGTGCGCCGCAGTTCAGGGTCAGCGACCAATCTTCCCATAAGAACGGCTACATTCAACATATTGGCGACCTTCCTTTCTTTCCGGCGGGACTTACATCCTGCCGGTATCCAGTCCTTGTTCTCAAGCCGGTCGAATTACTCGGCGGCGGTTTCCACAGCCTCTACGGCGATGGCCTCCACGTCAATGTCAGCCTCTTCCGTCTTCTCGGGCTTGGGCTTGCGCTCCACAATATGCCGGGGGTCACGCTTCACAATCAGGGTACGCATAATACCGTCTGCAATCTGATAGCGCCGGTCCAGCTCAGCAGTGAAGTCAGGCTCGCTCTCAAAATTGATAAGCGTATAGTAGCCCTCTGTCTGCTTGTTGATGGGGTAGGCAAAGCGCCGCTTGCCCCAGTCGTCAACACTCTGGACAGTACCGTTCTCGGCAATCAGCGCTTTGAACCGCTCCACCAGAGCCGCACTGCCTTCCTCGCCCAGCTTAGCGGACGTGACGATGACGGTCTCATAGAGATTCTTTCCTTCTGCCATTTGTATTGCACCTCCTTTTGGCCTTATGGCCCCGGGATGATAAGATTTTCCCGGAGCAAGGAAGTTTGAAACACAGTCTCAAACAACCATATCATTATACCACGAACTGACGGATTGTCAAGAAATTTCTGAGAATTTTCAAAAAAACTAAAAACCTGTCACAATTTGTGACAGGTTTTCTGGTGGAGATAAGCGGGATCGAACCGCTGACCTCTTGAATGCCATTCAAGCGCTCTCCCAGCTGAGCTATACCCCCAGTTGTTTGCCCTCAGTGGCTTACCGCCCTGGTGCTTGATTATAATACCACACCTTTTCGGATTTTGCAAGCCTTTTTTTCAAATTTTTTCAAAAATTTTTTCAGGGGCCTTTCCAAGTACCTTTTCCCTGGACGGGGCTCCCACAGATGTTGTCCTTAGTAATAGATAAATACCCTTGTTGACAGCAAGGCTCTCCATTGGCTATAATAGAAAGATGAGAAAGGAGTATTGCCATGAATTCACCACAGCGTATCCTGTTCATTTGTTTAGGAAACATCTGCCGCAGCCCTATGGCAGAGTTCATTATGAAAGACCTGGTTGAAAAAGCTGGCCTGGGCGGGCATTTCTCCATTGCCTCAGCTGCCACCAGCAGCGAGGAATGGGGCAACCCAGTCTATCCCCCGGCCCGACGAAAGCTCTTGGAGCACGGCATCTCCTGCGAGGGCAAGACTGCCCGGCAGATGGAGCGCCGGGATTATCAGCGTTTCGATTTGCTGATTGGCATGGAGGCTCAAAATCTGCGGGATATGGAGCGCATCTGCGGCGGAGACCCCCAGGGAAAAATGCGGCTGCTGATGGACTTTACCCAACGGCCCGGCAATGTGGCTGACCCCTGGTACACCCGGGATTTTGAGACCGCCTGGCGGGACATTTCCGAAGGCTGTCAGGGGCTTTTGCAGGCGCTGGCTGAAAACTAGATGGCCGCTGGATTTTTGCTCAGAAACAACCGAATTCCAGGAATGAACCCGAAGTTATCCTGGGGCGTGCTGCAGCCATTGCTGGGGCATTAAGTCAATGTCCTGAGGGTTTGGGACAGGCTCTCAGAATTATTTTTGAAAATTCCCGCTTTACCTGTTTTGTTTCGGGAAGCCTTGTGTTATAATACTGCCAGCCTTACCGTCCTCTTTGGGGATTTGAGGCGGCAGTTATTTTTTATTTATCAGGGAGTTTTCGACTATGGAGAACATCAAAAAAGTCATTGTGGTTCACAAGACACATCTGGACATCGGGTTTACCGATTCCGCCGAGGCGGTGCTTCACCGCTATATGGAGACCTTCATTCCCGGGGCTATTGCCACAGCACGGGAGTGCAATCAGAACGGGGAGAAAAATTTTGTATGGACAGTGGGCTCTTTCCTGATTGAGCTTTACCTGGAAAGAGGGCAAAATCCGGATTTGCTGGTCCAGGCGATTCAGGACGGGTATATTGTCTGGCACGGCCTGCCCCTGACCACCCACACCGAGCTGATGGACGGGAAGCTGTTCCAGTATGGGCTGAGCATCTCTCAGCGGCTGGACAAGCGCTTTGGGCGGCATACCATTGCCGCCAAGATGACTGACGTACCCAGCCACACCCACGCGGTGGTGCCCTATCTGGCCAAGGCGGGAATCAAGTACTTCCACGTTGGCATCAACGGCTCCTCCAAAATGGTGAAGCTGCCGCCCCTGTGCCGCCTGCGCTATGGAGAGGACGAGGTCATTCTGGACTACGCCGCCCTGTACGGCGCGGTGAGCGTGTGCGGGGACTGCGCCATGGAGTTCGCCCACACCCCGGACAACAGCGGCCCCCCCTCCCCCGAGACTGTAGCTGCCGAGATGGAGCGGCTGCGGCAGAAGTACCCTGGGGCGGAAATTGTATCCGGCACAATGGACGAATTCGCGGAGGTGGTTCTGGCCCACCGGGAGGAGCTGCCGGTGGTAACAGAGGAGCTGGGCGACACCTGGATTCACGGGGTGTCCACAGACCCCTACAAGTCCGCCGCCTATCTGGAGCTGCTCCGCCTGCGGGATGAGTGGGAGGCCGCTGACCCCGCCGCTTTCGACTCCCCCGCCTGGCGGGAGTTCTGCCGGGGCCTGCTGATGGTCTGCGAGCACAGCTGGGGCCGGGACGTGAAGCGCTGGCTCTCTGACTGGCGGAATTGGGAGAAAAAAGACTTCTGTGCTGCCCGGGAGCAGGACCACATTACCCCTGAGGACGTGATGCCTGCCGGGAAGCTGCTGCGGGAGTTCACCCTGGCCCATGAGCCCACCTTTGTGGCAGGGCTTTGCAGCTATAAAAAGATGGAGGACTCCTGGCGGGAGCAGCGGGCCTATATAGAGGACGCGGTGCAGGCCCTGCCCTCCCCCTGGCAGGAAAAGGCCCGGCAGCGGCTGGCTGCCCTCCGTCCCCAGGAGATTCCTGTCTGTGGGCATGGCACGGCTCAGCGGGAGTTCACTCAAAATGGCTGGCATGTGAAAGTGGCGGAGGACGGCTCCCTGCAGGTGCTGGACAAGGACGGCGCGACCTATGAAAACCTCTGGTTAGGCAAGCTGGTGTATGAGATATACAGCGCCAAAACCGTCTTTGACAATCTGGAGCGCTACAACCGCAACCTGGAGTTTACCCGGGTGTGGGCTGAGGGAGACTTCTCCAAGCCCGGGCTGGACAAGGTGGAGAATCTAAAGGATGGGGTCTTCCCCTACCGGGTAGAGCAGGCTGAGTACCAGGAAAACTGGCTGCGGCTGTGGTTGCGCACAGATAAAGAAGCTACAGAGCGCTTCGGCGCGCCCGGGCTGGCGGTTGTCACCTACCGCTTTGGTGAGGAGCTTCAAGTGGAGCTGGAATGGTTTGGCAAGGACGAGAACCGTATCCCAGAGGGGCTGTTCTTTGGTATGAATCTGGATTATAAAACCGGCGCTCCCCTGACTTTGAGCAAACTGGATTTGCCCATCGACCCCTATCATGTGCGGGAAGGCGGCAACCGGAAGCTCCATGTGTCCCCTGTCATCCGGGGCGGCAAGGGCACTGTCCAAAGCCTCCACGCGCCCCTGGTATCTGTGGGCGGGCGGCATCTCTACGACGAGAACGAGGGCTATGGCCAGGCTGAGGATGGAATGTACTATCTGCTGTGCAACAACCGCTGGGGCACCAACTTCCCCCTGTGGTACGGAGAGAACGCCCGGTTCGTCTTCCACATCAGTTTGGATAAGGAATAAGGAGGAAGCAAGATGAAATTTTCGTATCGGCTGGTCTCTTCCATGTGCAAGGTCTTTCCCAGCGGCGAAGGCCCCAAGGAGCGGGCAGCCCATACCCTTACCGGCCTGCGGGGGGAAACCGTATCTTTTCAGATTGCCTGCCGCTGGGACGAGTGGGGCAGAAACTTTGGCACTGTGGAGGTGGAGTCTCCCCTGCCGGTGCGGGTGCGCACAGTGGAGCTCTCCCCCTGCCAGTACCCCTGCCATCTCACCCAGGATGAGGGGTATCTGGCCACGGAGCCTGGGCTGTATCCTGACTTACTGCGGGAGCTGGGCCCCTGGGGCTTCCCGCTTATCAGCGGGCAGTGGCGGAGCCTTTGGGTGGACGTAGAGCTGGGAGAGGATGTGCCCGCAGGCGAGTATCCTGTCAGCATTACCCTGAAAATCCAGGGAGAGGAAGCCGGACAGTGCCAGATGACCTGCAAGGTATTGGGGCTGTCCCTGCCCAAGCTGCCTGTGCCCCGCACAGAGTGGTTCCACAGCGACTGCCTGGCAAACTACTACAGGGTGGAGGTATTCTCCGAAAAGTACTGGGAGATTGTGGAGGCCTTTGTCAGGACAGCGGCAAAGCGGCACTGCAATATGCTTCTGACCCCCGTGTTCACCCCGCCCCTGGATACCGCAGAGGGCGGAGAGCGCCGGACCGTCCAGCTGGTGGACGTGGAGGTCCGGGATGGGAAGTACTCCTTTGGGTTTGAGAAATTCCGCCGGTGGGTGAAAATGGCCCTGGACTGCGGTATGGAATATATAGAAATCTCCCATCTGTTCAGCCAATGGGGCGCCAAGGCCGCGCCTAAAATCATGGGCATAGCAGACGGCGCGGAGAAACAGCTCTTTGGCTGGGACACTGACGCGGGCGGCCAGGAATACGGAGATTTCCTGCGGCAGTTCCTGAGGGCTCTGAAGGAGGAGCTGCGGGCTCTGGGGATTGAAAAGCAAACCTATTTCCACATCTCGGACGAGCCGGGCATGGAACAGCTGGCCACCTACCGCAAGGCCTGGGAGGCTGTGGCAGAGGAGCTCTCCGGCTGGAACATGATGGATGCCCTGTCAGACTACGCTTTCTACAAAGAGGGCCTGGTCCAGCAGCCGGTGTGCGCGCTGAACCATATTGGGCCCTTCCTGGAAAAGCGGCCCCAAAAGCTGTGGGGCTACTACTGCACCGCCCAGTGGGAGAAGGTGCCCAACCGGTTTATCGTGCAGCCCGGGTACAGGACCCGGATTCTGGGCCTGCTCATGTACCGCTTCCAGTTGGACGGCTTTCTCCACTGGGGGTATAACTTCTACAACTCCCAGTACTCCCTCTGCCCCATCGACCCTTATCAGACCACGGACGCGGGCGGGGCTTTCCCCTCCGGCGACCCCTTCTTGGTATATCCCGGGGCGGACGGCAGGCCGGAGGAGTCCATGCGGCTGATGCTGATGGACCAGGCCATGTCGGATTTGTGCGCCTTTACCGCGCTGGAGCAGCTGGCAGGCCGGGAAGCGGCGTTGGCCTGTATTGAGGGGGCGCCCACCTTTGAGCAGTATCCCCAGGAGGAGGAATACCTTCTGCGGGTGCGGGAAAATGTGAACCGGAAAATCGAGGAAGCGCTCCACAAAGCATAGCACAGCGAAAGCCCGGAGGCATGATGGAAAAATATACAATATGGAAACGAGGCATTTCTTTGAGCAAAACATTCACCCATGAGGAAGAAAAAATCCGGGCAGGCGTCCTGTTCTGCCCAGGCGACCCGGAGCTGGTGGCCATAAAGCGGAAAACCCACAATCTGGATGTGGACTATAACCAGACCCATGAGGACGAATTTGAGAAGCGGGACGCTATCCTCCATGAAATCCTTGGGGAGCTGGGCGAAGGCGGGCGCATTCAGGGGCCCATTGCTTTCCACTATGGGAAGCACACGAAGATTGGTAAAAACTTTTTCGCCAACTTTAATTTTACGGTTCAGGACGACGCAGAGGTCACCATTGGGGACGAGTGTAACTTTGGGCCTAATGTGACCATTGTAACCCCTGTGCATCCCATGGTTGCAGAGGAGCGCCGGGCCATGCTCAACAGCGCGGGAGAGGTCAAGCACCTCTGCTATGCCAAGCCAGTGCATATTGGCAGCGACTGCTGGTTTGGGGCCTCTGTTACCGTGTGTCCCGGGGTGACCATTGGGGACAACTGCGTTATTGGCGCGGGCAGTGTGGTGACCAGGGATATTCCTCCCAACAGCTTTGCCGCCGGTGTGCCCTGCCGGGTGATTCGGGAAATCACCCAGGCGGACAGCATGGTACATATGCCGGAGGTGCTGGCGGACAACCGGGTGATTGGCACAGAGGAATAAGCGTGTTTTAAGCAGTATTGGGCTTGGGTGTTTCCCAAGCCCGTTTTTTTGATATTTTCTCCTGGCGCCGGAGCAGCACCCTTTTTTCGGACAGGCATATACTGAAAATAGGCTCTGGTTCCCCTAAGGGCCGGGGCCACATCTTTTTTGGAGGTAATTCCAGCATGAATATGAAAATCTATTCCGGCTTCTCCTCTTCCGGCAGCGGCCACTGCAGCGGCGAGCTCCCACCCTGCCCGCCCCCCTGCTGTCCGCCGCCTTGCTGCCCTCCGCCCTGTCCCCCCTGCCCGCCTTGTCCGCCTGAGCCTGCAGGGCCCACTGGACCGACCGGGCCGACTGGCCCCACTGGTGCCACCGGCGCGACGGGTGCAACGGGTGCGACCGGCTTAATTGGGCCGACCGGGCCCACAGGTGCAAACGGCAGTACCGGCCCTACTGGGGCGGTTGGCCCCACCGGCGCCAATGGCCTGGCCGGACCCACCGGGCCTCGGGGCGACACTGGGCCGACCGGTGCCACAGGAGCCACTGGCGCGACTGGTCCCGCAGGTTTTGTTGGCGCCACTGGGCCCACCGGCGCTACTGGCGCTGCCGGGGCTGACGGTGTGACCGGACCCACTGGGCCTACTGGCGCTGCTGGGGCTACAGGCGCGGATGGCGTCACCGGGCCCACCGGTGCCACTGGGGCTACCGGGGCTGATGGTATAACCGGGCCTACTGGGCCTACTGGCGCTGCTGGAGCTGCTGGAGCTACAGGCGCGGATGGCATCACCGGGCCCACCGGCGCCACTGGGGCTACTGGGGCTGATGGTGTAACCGGGCCCACTGGACCTACTGGCGCTGCTGGGGCTACAGGTGCGGATGGCGTCACCGGACCCACCGGCGCCACTGGTGCTACCGGGGCTGATGGTGTAACCGGGCCTACCGGGCCGACTGGCGCTGCTGGAGCCACTGGCGCAGATGGCATCACCGGACCCACCGGCGCCACTGGCGCTACCGGGGCTGACGGTGTGACCGGCCCCACTGGGCCGACTGGCGCTGCTGGGGCTACAGGTGCGGATGGCGTCACCGGGCCCACCGGCGCCACTGGGGCTACTGGGGCTGACGGTGTGCCCGGGCCTACTGGGCCTACTGGCGCTGCTGGGGCTACCGGCGCTACTGGGCCGACCGGTCCCACGGGCCCTTCCGTCACCGCCACTTCTATGAGCGCCTCCAACACTGCGGGGCAGACCATTGCCGTAATCCTGGGCGGCACAAATGTACCCCTGCCCAACGCACAAAACCTGGACGGCTTCACTGCCAACGGCACAAATACCACCTTTACTGTACCGCAAACCGGAACCTATCTGGTCACCTACCGGGTGAATCCTACGGTTTCGGTAGCTATGTCCTCCCAGGTGCTCCGAAACGGAACTGCCATTCCCGGCTCTGTGCTCTCGCCTGTGGCTACCACTTCTTATGAGGCTACGGTAATCACCCCGCTGATCGCAGGAGATACGTTGGCCCTTCAGCTGTCTGGAATCGCGGCTGCTGTGGTTCTGCAAGGCGGTGCCGGCGCGTCACTGACCGTCGTCCGGCTGGCATAACCAGCACTCTTCCTGTGTTGGAAAAGGGAAGCCTCCTGCTGTTTGGGGGCTTTCCTCCCTTTATTTCACAAACATAACACAAGAGAGGAGAGGGCGCAATATGAGCACCATCAGCCTTTGCATGATTGTTCGGGACGAGGAGGATGTATTAGAGCGCTGCTTAAACTCCGCGGCGGATTTGGTGGACGAAATCATCATTGTGGACACAGGCTCAACAGACCGAACCCGGGAGATTGCCCAAAAGTTTACGGATAAAGTGCTTTCGTTTCCCTGGATAGACGATTTCGCGGCAGCCAGAAATTTTTCTTTTTCCCAGGCCACCTGCGATTACTGCATGTGGCTGGACGCGGACGATGTGCTAACGCCGCCGAACCGTGAGAAATTCATGGCCCTAAAGGAGAGCCTCTGTGATAATGACGACGTACTGATGCTGCGCTACGACACGGGCTTTGACAGCCAAGGCCGGGTCACATTCTCATACTACCGGGAGCGCGTTGTCCGGCGCGGGATGCGCTGGATAGGAGCAGTCCACGAGGTAATTGAGACCAAGGGCAATGTACGCTACTCAGACTGCAGTATTGCTCACTGGAAGCTGCGGCCCTCTGACCCGGAGCGGAACCTGCGGATTTTTGAAAAAATGATAAAGGAAGGTACTGTCCTAGACCCGCGCCAGCAGTTCTATTACGGTCGGGAGCTGTACTATCATAAGCGCTGCCAGGAGGCGCTGGACGTACTCAGCCGTTTTTTGGCTGAGGGCCGCGGCTGGCTAGAAAACAACATCGAGGCCTGCCGCCAGTGCGCCTACTGCTGGTACGCTTTGGGCCAGGAGGGCAAGGCCCTGCAGTCCCTGTTTGCCAGCTTTGCCTATGATGTGCCCCGGGCGGAAACCTGTTGTGATATTGGACAGCACTTCCTGGACCGGGGAATTTGGGAGCAGGCTGCCTATTGGTATACCCGGGCTTTGGAGTGCCCGCGTCGGGATGACAGGGGCGGGTTTGTTCTGCCAGAGGCTTATGGCTATCTGCCCTGCATCCAGCTGTGTGTCTGCTGCAGCAGGCTGGGCCTCCAGGAGGAGGCCCGGCTCTATAACGAGCGCGCCGCCGGGTTTCAGCCGGACTCGCCAGCGGTAGCCCATAACCGTGCCTATTTTGCCAGCCTGGAAAAAGAAGGAGAAAAATAGGCGGCGAAAACCAGCTTGGGTGAATTGAGAGAACAGAAACCGGCACAGCTTACGGGCTGTGCCGGCCTCTTTCCCCATACTTGACGGGCATCGCGTACTATGCTATAATTTCTCGAAAAAAGAGGGGATTGCCATGGAATTTCGTGTCCTGCAATACTTTTTGGCCGTGGCCAGGGAGCAGAGCTTTACCAGCGCGGCGGACTATCTGCACCTATCCCAGCCCACCTTATCCCGCCAGTTGAAGGATTTGGAGGAGGAACTGGGCAAGCCGCTGTTTATCCGGAGCAACCGGGGCATCTCCCTTACAGAGGAAGGCCTAATCCTGCGCAAACGGGCAGAAGAAATGATGCAGCTGATGCGCCAGACCCAAGACGAGATTGCCAAAGCTGACGAAACCACTGCAGGGGATGTGTATATCGGCGCGGGCGAATCCACTGTGAACCGGGTGCTGGCCCGGGCGGCCCGGAAGGTGAAGGAGCGCTGCCCTGGCATCAGCTTCCACATTGCCAGCGGGAACTTTGAGTTTGTCACGGAGAGGCTGAACAAGGGGCTCATTGACTTTGGCATGGTCTATGGAGAAGTGGATTCCATGCAGTTCCACCGTTTGAGCCTGCCGGAAACCAACCGGTTTGCCGTGCTGATGCGGGAAGACAGCCCCCTGGCCCAGAAGGAGAGCATTTCCCCTGCTGACCTGCGGGAACAGCCTTTGATTGTGCCGGCCACTGAGCTGAGGGATGGCCGCGGCGGGCTGACCTGGCTGAGCCGGGAGCCGGGCAAGCTGCATATTGCCGCCACCTACACCCTGATTTTCAACGCCACGCTGCTGGTGGAAGAAGGGCTGGGCTGCGCCATCTGTTATGAAAAGCTGGCCAACATCCAGGGCAACGGCCTGTGCTACCGGCCCCTGAAAGGCGCGCCGGAGCACCCCTGCAACATCATCTGGAAAAAGTATCAGACCCTCTCGAAACCGGCAGAAAAGTTTTTGGCCTGCCTGCGGGAAATCGTGGAGCTGTAGCCTGCTCCCGATGGCCTGGCCGCTTACTTCTCGTCCGGCCCATTTTCTTTCCCCTTCCCTGCCGCTCTGTTCCCGTTGGTGCTGAAAAAGCGTTTCAAGAACTTCACAACCGGTCCGGACAGAAGCACCACCAGAATGCCTACCATTGTCACCCCGCTCACTTTCCATCCAGCGTCCCTGCCTGAATCCATCAGAATAGGCCTCGTCACAACCTGCACGCCGCTGGGCGGAAGAGTGGGCCCGCTGCTGGACATAGCCGGGACCGGCGTACTGCTGGGCTTGGGCGTCCGCGTAGATTTTGGCGTGGCAGAGGGCTTCGGTGTTTTCGTGGGTTTAGGAGTAGCGGTAGGTTTGGGAGTCTTTGTGGGCTTTGGTGTGGCGGTAGGTTTGGGCGTATTGGTTGCTTTTGGTGTAGCAGTAGGCTTTGGCGTTTTTGTGGGTTTTGGCGTGGCGGTAGGCCGCGGGGTGGGAATTGGACGGGGTGTGGGGCTTGCTGTGGGAAGGGGCGTAGGTTTTTCCTCCCGGTGGACTGTCACGGCGTAAACCCGCTTTGTCTTCCCGTCTTCCGCTGTTACGGTAATCTCGAAGCGGGTATCACTGCCGCCTGCCCCTAGGTTCTTACGGTTGATGGAGTACTTCGCGCCCTTGGATGCTTGAAGCTCATAGCTCATGGATGCCACGGGAAAGGGCACTGTCACCTGATATTCCGTCACCTCCGGCGAAAAGGCCGGGCTCAGCGTGCCCTGAGAGGGCTTCAGCGCCAGCAGACTGGCCTCACTGGAGGCCTGGGGAGACACCTGGTATGGCAGGCGAAGCACTCGGTTTTCCTGCTCCATGCCACTGGCCAGCATAATTTGCTTAACATCCACCCGCAGCTCCACAGAACCGCTGGGCGCCTCTGAGGACAAGCGGAGATCCACAGTCAGCACATCCCCGGCGGAGAGCCCCTTCCCGTCCCGCTGGGTAAACAGCCAGCGGGAAACACCCTCTCCACTGTAGTCAAAGATATAGCCTTCCTGTAAAAATTTGCTGTCTGTTACTTTCCAGTCAGTACTGGAGGGAATCTCCACCAGCAGAGCTGAGATATCTCCCCAGCTGCCGTCATAGGAAAGAAGCATCTGCACACTGGAGCCGGGCTTGCCTGAACTGGGCGTCAGCTGTCCGCACAGGCCGTCTGCGGAAGCGCGGGCAAAAAACGGCAGAGAGGCGGCGAACAGAACTGCCAACACCACAAGCGGACGCCAAAAATTCCTCATTGCCGACACTTCCTTGTGTACTATTTCTTATCATCAAACTGGAGCCTGAAAAAATTCCAAGGGTTACAGCTGTCTTACAGAGACATTTGGCAGCATTCCCTCTTGCGAAACCTGTTGTTTTATGGTACTATACCCAGGAGATATTTGAAAAATGAAAGCGCCGTCTTTTGGCTCAGGAGGAAGTTATGAATATTTTAGTCATCGATGCCCAGGGCGGCGGCATTGGCCGGCAGCTGGTTGCCGCGGTCAAAGAGGCGCTGCCCCAAGCCAGGCTCACAGCTGTGGGCACCAATACCCTGGCCACCTCTGCCATGCTGAAGGCCGGGGCTGATGCAGCGGCCACTGGAGAAAACGCGGTGGTTGTCAACTGCAAAAAGGCTGATGTGATTGTGGGCCCTATTGGTATTGTAATTGCTGACTCCCTTTTGGGAGAGGTCACACCCGCCATGGCCTGCGCTGTGGCCCAAAGCAGGGCAAAACGTATTTTGATTCCTATCAATCACTGTGATAATATTGTGGTGGGCGTGAGCAATCTGAACACCGGCAAGCTGATACAGGATGCTATGGAGGAGCTGCGAAAAATTTGATGTGCAGGAATTTTCAGAGTAAGGGGTTCGCGGAAAACCCCAAAATCAGATTCAGGCTGGGTATAACAGCTCGGGAAGTCACGGGGCATGCTTCCTGTTACGGACCAACTGTTCATCGTTATGATAATACTTTTCACCTCCCATGCAGGAGGTGTTTTTATTATACAAATATTGTCAGATTTTGTCAACTAGGATGTTGGGCACCCTGACGACTCCCTCCTTCACGGGTTTATTGCCACATATTTTCAAAAATTTTTTTGGAGTATCAGCAGCGATAAACAGAGTGGAAAATCCCACAGGTTTTACGGGAAAATTCAGAATCCGCACCACAAAACACTCACAATCTAAACAAAGATTTTATATTTACGCCAACAAAGATATTGCAAATTAGAACTATCATAAATACCCTTTTTTTGAAATTCATCTGAAAATGTTCTTGACAGCCTGAGCTTTATGCCTTATACTTGTGATACGAAAAACATTTCTTTCATTTCATCTTTTGGTAAAAATCTGTTCTCGAGGAAAGAGGTATTATGTTAAGCGACAAAGAATTAGCTGAGTTTAAGCGTGGCCCTTTACAGATGTTGGTGCTTTTCCTGCTGAAAGAGGCGGACAAGTATGGATATCAGCTCAACCAGGAATTAAAGCGGCGCAGCAACGGCAATTTTGTGGTTGCGGGAAGTGTGCTTTATATTGTGCTGTACCGGCTGGAAGAGAAGGGCTATGTTTCGAAGCGTAAGGAGGAGGGGGTAAAAAAAGCTCATGTGTTCTACCATTTAGAGCCAGCAGGAGAGGCTTTTCTCTCCGACCTGCTAGATGCTTATCATGCAATGAGCGCAGGTGTACAATCTGTGATTGGAGAATGAAAGTGGGTGGGCACTTATGGAAGATGTGTCAGTCATTGAGTATCTTCGGCTGATTAAGCTCAATCTGATTGGAGACAAGCACAAAAAAGAAGAATTTACCGCCAGCTTGAAGGATAATTTGAGCAATTATCTTGCGGAGCATCCCCAAGTCACTTTGGACGAGCTCTTTACTGAGTTTGGAACTCCTGAAGAAGTGTCGGAAGAGTTTGCTGCTGCTTTTCCAAGCTCTTCTTTGGCGGATGCCAGAACCAAAAGCTGGGCGATTAAAGTCTTTGTAGCTGCAGGCATTTTCGTGGCGGCAGTGATTGTTTTCTGTACGATTTACAATCTTTGCCAGCACGAAGATTTTCGGAATGGGTACTATGTGGAGACTGTCAGCGAGAGTGAGATGGCTTCCTCGCCAGAGTCCTCTGTAGAGTATTATTGAATTGAAAAATTTCTGAAAGTTAGGTGACCCTGTTATGAAAAAGGCATTAAGTTTGATATGTGTTTTGGTTCTGCTCCTCTCTGTGGCCATGCCTGTCAGTGCCGCCGCTGCAGATAACGCCCCAGAGCGCTCAGTTTCCGTGGAATATCTGGACGATGGAAGCTATTTTGTAATTGAAGTAGTTCAGAATTCGCAGAGTGCCAGAGCCAGCTATAAAAGCGGCTCAAAAACCGCTACATATTATACTGCTAGCGGCTCTGCTGTTTGGAATGTGACAGTTTATGGAGAATTCACCTACACTCCCGGCGTTTCCTCCAAAGCAACCTCCTCTACAGCTACAGTGGGGATTATCGACCGGAATGCATCCTTTGTCAGTAAGAACGCTTATACTTTGGGCAATGCAGCTCTTGCCAACGCCAATGTTAAGTACCTGAGCGAAAGTGTAAGTAAAACGGTTTCACTGCGCTGTGATTCCTACGGGCATTTGTCATAACAGCTTTACTCTATTGCACAAATAAAGAAGGGAGAGCCTGCCAGGCTCTCCCCTTTCTTTTTTGCGTTTTTGGGTAACCAGGCTCCAGGCGCGTGAAAGAGCAAAACCCGGCCAGGGTATCTGGCCGGGTTTTGCTTTTAGGCGCAGTTCAGCCCAAACGGGCGATGTCCTCCACAGGCAGAGAGCACACCAATGCCTGGGCCTCTGCTTTCAGGCCATGGGCAGTGTTGATGGCCTCCATAATGGCGGCCCGCTCCTTGTATGGGGTAACAATGGCCAGCAGCTCCCGCTCGGTCTGGACTGTAATGCCCATAATATTGTGGACCTCATCATCACCGGCCCAGCGAGTACGCAGAACCGTTCCGCCTTTGGCCCCAGCGGCCCGGGCCGTGGCCATGACCGTGTCTGTATACCCCTGGTTCAGCACCACCAGAATCAGGCTGTGACGGGTTTGGCTGTCCATAGTCTTCTCTCCTATCGTTTCAATTTCAAGGGTCTCCAAATGCTCCAGCGCGGCAGCAGCCAGACCGTTCACCGCGTTCAGTGGAATCGAGAACAGAATACCTTTGGCGTGGGTGTTGGCCTGCAGTCCGCTGTGGATATTTTGAAACAGACTGCGGGCAGAGGGGCCGGTAGCCAGCGTGAAAAGCACATCCTTTTCCGGCGTGCCAATGCCCAGAATGTTCAGCAGCTCTGAGGAGGCGGTGCCCTGCCCAATGGACTGCCAGACGCAGCGCAGCTGGTACGCCTCGGACAGGTAGAACTGGCGCATCCGGGCGCCGTGCCCCCGCTCAATAATGGTGACAATCAATTTCATGGGCTCCGGCCTGTTCATGGGGCATCCGCCTCACTTTCCTCTTCGTCATAGTAGATAATGTAGTCGGACTGCGCCAGCTCTACAGCCAGGCGGCGGCGTTCCGCGCGGCGGCGCAGGGTGCTGGCAAGCCCCAGGAGCTGGATTGTAATCAAGGGGGTCATGGCCACCATGGCCACAATGCCGAAAGCATCGGTAAGAATATCCCCTCCCCCCGCGCTGCAGGCTCCCATGGCCAGGGGCAGCAAAAAGGTGGTGGTCATAGGGCCTGAGGCCACGCCGCCAGAGTCAAAGGCAATGCCTGTGAAAATCTGGGGCACAAAAAAGGTCAAAAGCAGGGAGAGCGCATAGCCGGGAATCAGGAACCAGAAAATGGAGACCCCGGTCAGGATGCGCGCCATGGACAGGGCCACTGACAGGGCCACGCCAATGGACAGGGAATGCCCAATGGCTTTTTGAGAGATGGAGCCATTGGAAACCTCCTCCACCTGCTTTGTGAGGACCTGAACAGCTGGTTCCGCTTTCACGATGAAATAGCCCACCAGTCCGCCGATTGGCACCAGCACAGCGGAAAAACGGCTGAGGGCCAAGGTAGAGCCAATCACCTGCCCGGCTGACAGGAAACCCACATTGACCCCTGTCAAGAACAGCACCAACCCTACATAAGTATAGGCAAGCCCCACGCTGATACGCTTAATCTGACTGCCGTGGAAGCGCCGGGTAAACAGCTGGAACAGCAGGAACAGCCCTACTATAGGCAGCACGGAGACCAGCACCTCCTTTGCGTAGGAGGGCAGGGCCCGGGCGAACTCCTGGGCCGCGTCCCGGGTGGTGATGATATCTGTCAGCTCGCTGGGCACATAGCTCCCGGCAGCGGGCGGATAGAAAACTCCCAGCAGCAGCACAGACAGAATCGGCCCAATGGATCATAGGGAGATAAGGCCAAAGCTATCCACAGCAGAGTTTTTGTCACTGCGCACAGCAGCCATGCCGATGCCCAGAGCCATGATAAAGGGCACTGTAATAGGGCCGGTGGTCACGCCTCCTGAGTCGAAAGCGGCGGGGATAAAGGAGTCAGGGGAAAAAGCCGCCAGGATAAATACCAGCAGATAACAGGCCAGCAGCGCATAGGACAGGGGAATTTTTAAGAGCATACGCAGTTCGGCCAGCACCAAAAATACGCCTACCCCCACTGCCACTGTCAGGATAAGGACAAGATTCGGAATAGAGGGCAGCTGCTCTGCCAGAACCTGCAGATCTGGCTCAGCCAGGGTGATAAGAAGTCCCAGTGCAAAACAGACAAACACAGGCAGCCAGGGCCGCCGGGACTTGCTCATCTCCACGCCAATGCCCTCCCCCATGGGAATCATGGCAATGTCCGCGCCCCGGGTGAACAGGCCCATGCCCACCACCAGCAGCACCGCGCCGAACAGAAACAGCACCAGCGTCCCAGGGGAAAGCGGTGCAATGGAGATGCTCAGCACCAGCACAATGCCTGTGATGGGCAGCACGGATAAGAGAGATGCCCTTGTTTTTTCTCGCAGCGGTTCTGTAAAAAACACGGCAGGCCTCCTTTCAAATAGGGAAAAACTTAGTTTATTTGAAATATATTTTATCATATTTTTGCCTGGGCCGCAGCACGAAAAAGCAAGACAGCAAAAAATATTGTGGATGCAAATTCATTTTGGCACAAAATTGCCCAAACTTAGATTGATAAACCTTGACAAATATGCTACAATTGCCGCAAGACCAATCCCAAAAAATTCTAGGAGGCGGCGTCATGACCAACGGAGAAAAACTGTCCCGCCAGCGGGTGAACGGATTCCTGCGGGCACAGGGACAAGAGATTGTGAACAGCAAGGGAGAGCCCATCCTGCTCTCCGGATGGGGGCTGGGCAACTGGCTGCTCTGTGAGGGGTATATGTGGCGGGCCGGGCCTCGGGGAGACCGCCCCCGCACGCTGGAGCAGGTGGTTCGGGAGCTGGCTGGAAGCCAGTACGCGGAGGAGTTCTGGCCCCGCTTCCGGGCGAATTACATCCGCCGGGAGGATATTCTGCGTATGGCGGAGCTGGGTTATAACTCCGTGCGCCTGCCAATTGGCTGGCGGGTGCTGATGGAGGATGAGCCGGGCATTCGCTGGAAGGAGGAGGGCTTCCGGCTGATTGACAATCTTCTGGACTGGTGCGAGGAGGCCAGGCTCTATGTGTTTTTAGATCTGCACGGCGCCCCCGGCGGCCAGACCGGGGCCAACATTGATGACTGTGTGGATGACTTCCCCAGGCTGTTTACGGACCAGGACAGCTGGGACAAGGCTGTCGCCCTATGGGAGGAGCTGGCCAAGCGCTATCATGAGCGCTGGATTGTGGGCGGCTATGACTTGCTCAACGAGCCCATCCGCCCGGACGATGGACGCAAGCCCTGCCAGCACCTGGTGTCACGGCTGCGTGACTTCTATGCGGAGGCTATCGCAGCAATCCGCAAACACGACCAGCAGCATATGCTTTCTTTGGAGGGGCACCACTGGGCCACCAACACAGCAGTGTTCTGTCAAGACTATGATAACAATATGCTGATACACTTCCACCGCTACGCCGTGATGCCGGATATGCGCGCCTTTGATGAATTTCTGGAGCTGTCCCGGCGGTGGAACAAGCCCCTCTGGCTGGGAGAGAGCGGGGAGAATACGCCTGAGTGGTTCGCGGCGCTGTATCCCCTGGGGGTGAAGCTGGGCATTGGGCACAATATCTGGCCCTGGAAGAAGATGGCCTGTGAGAACTCCCCTTACTCAGTGAATGCGCCTGCGGGCTGGGAAAAGTTCACTGCCTATACCAGCGGCGGGGAGCGTCCCTCATACCCAGAGGCCCAGGCCATGCTGGACGAATATCTGAGCAATATGCTCCTGGAAAACTGCAGGGAAAACCCAGCGGTCAGCGCTTCTGTGCGCCGGGAGCCTGGATGCTCGATTCGGGCAGTGGACTTCGACGAGGGCGGCAGCCACGGGTTCTGTGAGCAGGAAGGCCTCTTTGCATACCGGAAGGGCTCTGGCATGGAAATTGTGGAGCCGGAGAAGCTGCCGGAGAAGCGCTTTGGCTTTGACTGCTGCTGGGACGCGCTCAGGCTGGCCATGCACCCAGGAGAGTTTGCAGAGTACACTCTGTACGGCGCTGAGCGGGGCAGTACAATTTCTGTTGAACTGGCAGAGGGTGCTGCTGGAACATTGGAGCTGCTCCAGGACGGGCAGAGCTTGGGAAAAGCGCAGAACAGCAAGCCCCTTCCCCTATCGCCCGCGCCGGAAACTGTGGTACGGGTACAGTGTGTGGAGGGCCAGCCAGTATTGGAGCGGCTTATCTACCGCTGACAAGGGCGGTGCTGCTTTAGAGTCAAAAATAGAAAAAAGGATTCGAATTCGGAAAGCTGATGTGAATCCTTTTTGCGTGATATAAAAATTTTCGACCAGCCCTGAAAGAGTGTTTCATGCTGATAGCAGGTTTCATAAAGAATCATAAGGTGCTGGTGTGATATTTTTTGCCAAAAAAATGAAATAATAGTTGTTTTTCCCATATCAAGGTGGTATACTTATCATAGAATAAGGTGGGGTCTGCTCACACGCAGGCACCACAGCTTGCGCTTTGAAAGGGGGAAGCCGTGTGAATGAGGCGAAACCGCCCTGGGAACCGCCCGCCGTGGCTCGCGCGTTGGCTGCGGCGGCAGGAATGGCCGTCCGCTTTTGCAATCGCTTTGGGCCAGAAGACGCGAGGGCAAACCATTGGAAATGATGGGACGCAAAGCTACGGGACTACAGCGCGAAAGAGCGCTAGGTTCGCCGGGCCGCGAGAGCAAACCGCTGGAAACAGTGGGACGCAAAGCCACGGGACTAACACGGCGCAAAGCCGTTATGTTCGCCGGGCCGCGACGACGCAAACCGCCGGAAACGGCGGGACGCAAAGCAAGGGGGCTAAAGCACGGGCACGCCCGCGCCATGCCAGCCCGGCCGCCGGAACCTTTGCATCCGACAACAAGCAAAGAAAGGATAATTGAGATGAAAAAAATGAAAAAAATGTCCAAACGGGGTTTGGCTCTGCTTATGTCTCTGCTGATGTGCATGAGCATGCTGAACCTGACCGCGTTTGCGGACGAAGGACAGGCGACTGACGAAAATACTACACCAGCTGTAGTAGAAGCCGCCCCCACCCCTGAGACAACAGTTGAGGCCATCCCCACTGCCGTACCTACTGAGGCCCCTGTTGCTGACCCCACCGCTGAGCCGATTACAGAGACCGAGCCCACTGCTGAGCCGACCGCAGAGACCGAGCCTACTGCTGAGCCGACTGAGGAGACTGAGCCTACTGCGTCTCCTGAGGGCGACCCCACAGCTGAGCCTACAGAGCAGCCTACTGAGGAACCTGCTGACGACATTGAGGACACCCAGTCCCCTGCAGATAAGCCTACTGAAGCGCCTGTGGTGGAGGACAATGAGCCTGCTTGTATTTGTACGGGTTACCATTGCAGCCCTCTAGTTGATGGCAAACGCACTCTTAACGAGAATTGCCCTGCTTGCAGCGGAGAAAATGGCGATTGGCATAACTGCAAAGGCAAACTTGTTCTTGCTGATGGCAACCCGGAGCATGAACATCGTTGGATTACTGATAGATGGTACGGCATTGTCCCTGCTAACTGCACTACTCCAAAAGCCTGGACTCTTGTCGATTTTGATTGTGGCGGCGAATGGCTTTTTGCTTTTGATGAGTCTACTGGTTTAGACCCCAACACTCACTATTTCAGCAACTATAAGCCCACTATCGTCCCGCCCACCTGCGCTGAAGCTGGAACCAGCACTCTGACTTGCTTACTCTGTGGTGAAGCTGTTGTTGAAACAATTCCTGCAACAGGGATTCATCACCTTGATAACAGCGCAGAGATTACCAAAGAAGCGACCTGCGAAGAAGCCGGTGAGCGGAAGGGCAACTGTATTGAATGTGGCCAGGAGATCACTGAAGAAATTCCTGCGCTTGGCCACACACAGCCTGAGAACCCTGATGAGGTTACAACCATTGAGCCAACCTGCACCACCGACGGTACCGTAACTTATACTTGCTCTGTATGCAGCACTGACATTGTAGAAACCACTCCTGCAACGGGGCACAAGTTCAACACTAGCAAAGTCGGGTGCCAAAACAAAGGATGTTCCGCAATGTCTTACAGAATCCGCACCTGCGATGACTGGGATCCCACAACCTACAAGGACGATGGCGATGTATTTTGTGGCCGGGTAATCAAAGAGGCTGACGGTACTATCTGGGGAAGCTCAGACAGTGCTGGCAAAAATCCTATTCAGGGCGATGGCATCACGCTTATCGACCATGAGGGTTCTATTTTTGACGGCAGGAGTTACATGGGAAAAGAGTTTACCTATGTAAAGAATGGTGAGCGCATTACCTGGGGTGTAGTTGGCTGGCGTGCTCGTAACAACCCCAACGAAACACTCTATCAAGGTGGAGATGTTATTCCATTTGAGCGAGCCTTTGAAATGGCTGCAACAGGGAAAAAAGTCGACTTCTACTTTGATGCAGTTCGTGAAGTAATCCCTGGCATTACATCCAGTGGAACAGAGGCCGGCAGTGTTGAGCCCATTACAAACATTCCCGCACGAATTGAGTGCAGCAACGGTATTACTGTAGAATGCACGAATCTGGACTCAATGCAGTACATTCCATCCACCTCCGAAGAAAATGGCAAGTGGGTTGCTGACATCAAGATTACCGTTGACAAGTCATTTGTACTCGGGGAAGGACATGTAGATTTGACCGAAGCACTTACTGCAATCAGCAATAAAATCTCTGAAAGCCCCCAGCACACAGTTCAGCCCGGTGATAGGATTGTCTACAATATCTATCTGGATAATCAAAGCGGCTATGAGCTGACCTACAAAGAGAACAGTGGCTTTTTGGCGACTGAGCTGCGTTCGACCGATGGCCCAATTGCTGGTGTTGGCTTTGACGGAAACATCCTGAGTCCTGAAAACGGAGATGGCTTTTCGTTCGCTCCTCGCAGACTGTACAATGACGCTCTGAAAGCCATCGTCCATTCTACCGCCAGTGATGCTGAAATTGGCGCTGCACTGCACAAGCTGGGTTATGGGGCCAATTACGAGAATGACGAGGATATCACTCGTAATTGTCTGGACGAGTATTATCTGGACTGGACTAATGCAAACCGGCGCCGCAAAGACCCAAAAGCACCTCAGGCAACGAGCTTGCAGGAGTTGACGATTACCGAATTCTCCAAACTGACCCAAGGTCACGAGGGTATGAAGCGCACGGAAACTTGCCAAAATCTGTACGAAGCGTTCTACTATTTCTACTACGGTAAAGTGCTTGAGTACAATGGTGTTGACATTTACGAGCAAATGCGGCAGTACAGCAAGGGCGGAAACATTGAGATGAACACAAATATTCCGATTCTCCTAAGCGACCCAACAAAGCCATATGTATTGAACTTTACGACAATTGCTGCTGATGAGGCAAATAACAGCTTCATGGATACCGAATTTGGTATTCGGATTGGGTTCGATTTGATTGCCATATCCACCAGCACCCCCACCCCTCCTCCCGTGGTTGTCATTCCTACCCCCACTCCGACACCTACCGCTACTCCTACCCCCACGCCGGAGCCCACTGAGGAGCCTACTCCTACCCCTGAGCCGGACGAGGAGATTCCTGACGAGGATGTGCCTCTGGGCACTCCCAAGC
>CAJTXF010000027.1 GCA_910580045.1 uncultured Eubacteriales bacterium | reverse complement strand
ACTGTCTGTTTTGCCCAGAAATGGTGTTTTCAGCGTCAAAAATCCTCGAAAGGCGCCAGCATTTCTTGCGGTTTTTTCCTTGAAACCACGCATTTCTGGCCAAAAAGACGGTGTTTTCAATTTTTCAAACAAGCCCTAGCCATTTGCACAAAAAAGCACGGGCCCCCTTTGCCGGGGGCCCGTGAGCTTTATCGTTAACGCAGGTTAAATTTTCTGGCTGCCAGCAGACCACACGTGCTTCTCATTGGCAGAGGCCGCCGTATTCTGTGCCATAACCCCCACCAGCCTGTGGGGAACATAGGGCTCCTCCAGATAAGCCAGCTCCTGGGGAGAGAGCTCCAGCTCCACGGCCCGGGCCGCGCCCTCAATATGGTGCAGCTTGGTGGCCCCTGTCACTGGCGCGGTGACTTTGGCAAGCAGCCAGGCAAGGGAAACCTCTGTCATGCTCACATGGTGCCCGTCCGCCAGCTCTGCTGCTCGGGCAATAATCTCCGCGTCCTGCTGGGCAGCAGCGTCATATTTGCCTTTGGCATAGCTGTCCTCTTCCAGGCGCTTGGAGGTCTCACCCGGGCGTTTTGAGAGCCGCCCGCCGGCCAGGGCGCTGTAAGGGGTCATAGCAATGTTTTCCTCTGCGCAGAGCTTGGCCATCTCCCGCTCTTCCTCTCGGAAAATCAGGTTATAGTGGCCCTGGACGGACACAAATTTGGCAAAGCCGTGCTGCTCCGCAATGGCGTTGGCCTTGGCCAGCTGGTAGGCGTAGGCATTGGAAATGCCAATATACCGGACTTTGCCTGCCTTTACGGCATTGTTCAGGCCCTCCATAATATCATAGATAGGGGTATTATAATCCCACATATGGTAGATATATAAGTCCACATAGTCCATCCCCAGGTTGCGCAGGCTGGCCTCCAGCATCCTTTCGATGTGCTGCTGGCCAGTGACTCCCTCCTGGATTTCCTGGGGCGTGCGGGGGATGAACTTTGTGGCCACCACCACTTCATCCCGCCGGGCAAAGTCCCGCAGGGCCCGGCCCACATACTGCTCGCTGGTGCCGCTCTGATAGCTGATGGCAGTGTCAAAAAAATTGACTCCCAGCTCCAGGCCACGCTTGATAATCTCTCGGGAGCTCCCCTCGTCCAAGGTCCAGCTGTGCTGGCCGTTTTTCGCGTCTCCAAAGCCCATGCAGCCCATGCAGATACGGGAGACGCTGAGCTCGGAATTGCCCAGTTTTGTATACTTCACAGCAAACACTCTCCTAAAATCAATGTTGAACCAGGTTAACCATATCATAAACCAATAAAGGCGTCCCTTATAGTTAACGCAGTTCAAAAGAGGTATCGCCTCAGAGGTGATACCTCTTTGTGAACCTGGCGGCACGGGTATGCCCGCGCCGCTGCGCGTTTACTATTGGGATGCCTTTATTATATATCCTGGCTGGCCAGATGTCCAATACCTCTTTCGCATCCCCTGCCATGCCCGCAGGCTATGGCAGAGCAACCATCAGCAGGCTGCCCTTTGCGGGAACTTCCGATACAGGTACACACTCGCTGCCATAACCCCGGCCGCGCAGGCGAACGCCCAAATCTCTGTGGCTGCCATGCTCACCGCGCCCCGCTGGTACAGGGCGGGGAAAACGTCCAGCAGGGCATGGGCCAGGATTGCGCCCAGCAGATACCGTTTCTGCCGGGTCTCCACCCCATAGGCCACAATCACCGTGAAGCCGATGTGGGCGAACATGGCACACACCCGCTCGAACACAGACAGGGCCGCTGTCATGGGGGTGAAGCCAACTGCCGCGGCCACCATGCTCTGGGCAGAGTTCAGCGTGGCCTCAGGCGCGTCTGCCGGGATGCCCATCATGCTCATGGCCCCTTCCATGCCCTGGAAGCTGACTGTGACAGCCAGGGCCAAAAAGCTGAGCATAGACATCAGGACAACGGCCCAGACCTCAATGCCCCCATGGCCAATGCCGTACATCACATAGTTCTCCCGGCTCTTGTTCCTTTTCATCAGGAAGCGGAGAATCACATACCGGCCGCACTCCTCAAAAATCCCGGCCATAGAGGCGCCATAAAGCACATAGGCCCAGGTGTGTCCATTGATAAACCGGGACACAGGATTGTCCTGGATAATGCACACCAGGTGAACCCCCAGCTCCAGCACCCGCACAGTGACAAGGAAACCCACCGCGCCAATCACCATGGGCTTGAGGGAGACCGCCCTGCCGCAGCGCTTTTTCCACACCAGCACATAGAGCATGGGCAAAAGGAACAGCACCAGGCACATTATCCCCAAGTTCACAATTGAGCTCTGAATCTCTGCCGGAGACGGCAGAACTATATCGTTCATGACAAAACCTCCTTTAGGACCCGCATTCACAGCGGATGGATACAAGTCCTTATTCTCTTCCCCGCCTTACCAGCCCTACGCCATCCTGTGTCTCTGGCTATGGCAGTTTTTTCCGCTTCTTGACGCACTCGGTGAGCAAAAACTCAATCTGCCCATTGATAGAGCGGAAATCCTCCTCCGCCCATTGAGCCAGCTCCTTCCACAGGGTGGGCGAGATGCGCAGCAAGATTTGCTTTTTCGTCTTGTCGTTTTTCTCGTCCATAGACACCTCCTTGGGCTGTTTCTCGCCTGATACGCTTTTAATAGATAGAGCCGCTGTTGACAATGGGCTGGGCGTCCTTGCTGCCGCACAGCACCACCAGCAGGTTGCTGACCATGGCCGCCTTGCGCTCGTCGTCCAAATCCACCACCTGGTCCGCGTTCAGCTGGTCCAGGGCCATCTCCACCATGCCCACAGCTCCCTCCACAATCTTCTTCCGGGCAGCCACAACAGCCTCTGCCTGCTGGCGCTGGAGCATGGCGGCGGCAATCTCCGGGGCATAGCTCAGGTGGGTGATGCGCACCTCCAGAATCTCCAGCCCGGCAATGGCCACCCGCTCCTGCAAATCCTTGGTCATCATGGCGGCAATCTCCTGGCTGCTGCCCCGCAGGGTCTTCTCGTTCTGGTCCTCATCGTCGAACAAATCATAGGGGTACATCCGGGCTATGTTCCGGGTGGCAGAGTCACACTGGGTGGACAGGAAGGCCCGGTAGTTCTGCACATTGAACACAGCCTTTGTGGTGTCCACAATTCTCCAGATGACGATGGTGCCAATGATGATGGGGTTGCCCCGCTCGTCGTTAACGGTCTGCTTCTCGTTGTTTAAGGTCATGGTCTTCAGGCTGACCTTCTTGCTGGCTCCGGAATAGTGCATTGTGCCGCTGGCCGTCATAGAGAACCCGGTTTTTTCCGAGCCGGGGTTTATACCTGTGCAGAAGATGTTGGTCCAGAAAAAGCCGTCCTTTTTCAGGGTGCCGTAGTACTTGCCGAACAGGGTGAGCACCAGGGCCTCGTTGGGGTTGAGCACCTTGAACCCAGCGCAGAGCAGTCCTGCCGCCGTAACAGCCAGGCTGCCCCCAATGACCATGCACAGGCCCAGGGCGCTGACCGCGTTCTCACTGCCCATTTCCCCGGCGTAGCGGGCCAGCTCCATTGAGCCGAAGACAATGAGCGCAATGCTTCCCAGAAAAGCTGCCAGCACCACCACCAGCATGGCGAAGCCGCTGTAGGCTTTGGCGGGCTTTTCGGAATAGCGGTTGACGGTTTTCTCAGTATTCTCGTGGTTATCCATAGAGATTCCCCTTTCATTTCCGGCAACTCTGATTGCCTTGTGATATTATTATAATATCAAACCGAAAGAATGTCAAGAGGGAAGAAAGAAAAACACGGGCCCCGGAAGCTGTGTTCCAGGGCCCGCGTTTTCCATTGCTGATTTCATCCGCCCCAACCGGAGCAGGACTGTGAAAAGGGCCTCAGCCCGCTCTGTTATCCTCCGGGAGCCCCGCGGGCAGGCGCATCCGGATGCCCGTGCCCGAGGGCCCGGTATACAGCAGCTCCAGGCCGTACGCCTGGCCAAAGGTCAGCCGGATGCGCTGCTGGATATTGCCAAGGCCAATGTGTCCTGTCCGGCTGCCCAGCTCTGGGGGCGTGCCTGCCTGCAAAAGCTGCTGCAGGGCCGGCAGCTTCTCTGCCGGGATGCCCGCGCCGTTGTCGTGGACCTCCACCACAGTGAAAGCCCCCTCCTGGCTGCACTTGAGCAAAATGTGCCCGTCCCGATAGGAGTTTTCCAGGCCATGGGTCACCGCGTTCTCAATCAAAGGCTGCAGAAGCATCCGCAGGCAGGGCGTTTCCAGCGCCCCCTCCTGGGCCTCGACTGCCCAGGTGAACCGGCCGGTAAAGCGCACCTCCATAATTTTCAGATACTCCTTGGCAATCTCCACCTCGTCCCCCAGGCTCAGCATCCCGGCCGGGCCCGGGCGGCTGTCCCGGTTAATGGCATAGCGCAAAATGGTGCTTATGGAAAGGGACACAGCCATAATCTCCGGCTCGCTGTGGGCCGCAGCAATCCCGGCCAGACACTGGAGGGTATTGAACAGGAAGTGGGGGTTAATCTGGGCCTGCAGGGCATAAAGCCTGGTCTGCTCCTCCCGCAGCTCCGCCTCATAGGTCTTCTGCTGCTCCCGGACAATCCGGTTCGCCAGGCTGTACATGTTCTCTATCATCTTGTTCACGCTTTGGGCAATGTCCCCCATCTCCCCATAGTACTGGCCGGAAAGCTGGGTATGCAGGCCCTGGCTGTGCAGGCTGCTCAGCTCTTTTTGCAGCTGGAGGATGGGCCTGGTCAGCCGGGTGCGAATCAAATGGTGATAGCCCAGCACAAAAACCGTGGAGACCACAATAATAGACAGGGACACATACAGGGTGGGCATATACCCGGACAGGCGGCTGGCCGGGCTCACCGATACCCCCAGAAGCCAGCCGCCGGAGCCCTCAATGGGCAGGTTAAAGGAATAGGTCACCGGACCTCCCGGCTCCTGGGGCGGTTCCTCGGGGTAGATAAGCCCCAGCTCCTGGTTCTCCAAAAACACCCGGTAGGTGTTGTCTGACCAGAGCAGGTGGGAGAAGCTCTCTGTGCCGATAAACACCGCGCACCAGCCCAGCTTCTGCCGGGAGTACTGGTTAAACCCAGTGCCCTTCACCGGCACGCAGCAAATCAGGTACTCCTCCTGGCCAGGGGGAATCAGAAAATGCACCCCGTCCCCCAGGCTGGGCAGATAATCCGCCAGGCCCATGCTCTGGGCGCTGGGCAGGCCGGCGGTGAAAAACTCTGTGTGATACCGAAGCTCCAAGTCCGTGTCATACACACAGACGCCCCCAATAGAGGGGTTCATCTGGCTCAGGGAGAACACGTTCTGGAACACCTGCTGGTAGAGCTCGTATTTCCGAAAGCCGTCCTTTTCCGTAAGATAGTTCTGCAAAGACTGGCCGCGGGCCAGGTTGGTGGCCACAGAGGAGGAGTGCAGGAAGGTCTCCTGCACCCGGCTCTGGGTCTGGGCAGCCAGGCGCCCGGCATATTCCCGCATATCGTTCCGGCTGAGGCAGATGACCTGGAAGAGGAAAAGGAACTGCAAAGAGATAATGGCCGCCGAGGCGCCTGCCGCCAGCAGCAGGCTCTGGCGCTGGATGCTCATGGTTTTCAGCTTCCCTTTCACTGCTCTTCCTCCTCTCCCGGCAAATCCTGTCTCCTTTGCCGCCGGTACTGGCCCGGGGTGACGCCCATGGCCCGCTTAAACACCTTGCTGAAATAGAAGGAGTCGTCGATTCCCGTCTGGCTGGCTATCTCATGGATGCTCAGATGGGTATCTGACAGCAGGCGGCAGGCCAGCCCCACCCGCAGCTCAGTGAGATACTCCGGGAAGGTCCTGCCCAGGTGCTTGGAGAACAGGGCGCTGCAATACCCTGGGGAGAGATAGAACCTGTCCGCAATCCCTTTCAGCCGCAGCTTTTCCTGATAGTGCTCCTGGATATACTGCAAAATCCGGTCCAGGGTCTCATTGCCGCTGAGCCGGGCAGGCCGTTCCCGCGGGCTTTCTGAGCCCTTGCGGGCGTCCAGCCTCTCCCGCAGGCGGCCCAGAAGCTCGTTACCCTGCTGGGGGCTGATGGGCTTTAAGCAGTACTCAAAGGCCCCCAGGCGCACCGCCTCCTGGGCATAGGAGAACTCGGGGAATCCGCTGAGCAGCACAAACTCGCACTCAAGACCCGCCTGGTGGGCCTTTTCCATCAGCTCCAGCCCAGAGAGCTCCGGCATCCGGATGTCCGTAATCACCGCGTCTGGTTTCAGGCGCAGAATGGTGTCCAGCGCCTCCACAGAATTGACGGAAGAGCCCAGCAGGGAAAAACCGTTCTCCTCCCAGCTCAGGGAGCGCTCTAAATAGACGAGAGCCCATGCCTCATTGTCCACAAGAAAAGCCGTGTATTTCATTCAGAAGCCCCTCCTTTCAGGCCCAAGGGATGCTTGGCCTAATAGAATTTTCTCATGTTTCGGCGGCGTATGCAATGTGTTTTTCTGATGATTTTTTGTAAAAAAATACGCTTTATGTGAAGAAATGACAATTCTATTGGAGAAGACTTGCTTTTTTTACAAAAAACCCGTGGTTTTTTCCATTCCAAACACGACAAAATTGTGATATTTTATAGAAAACGACCAAGAGGAGGTAATTACCATGAAGCATCCCCCAGCGGACATCCTTCCAAAGGAGAGCTTCCGGCAGAGAGCAAGGTCCGCCCTGCGGCTGATGGCGCGCAACAAAGCCCTCTATGTTTTCGTTCTGCCCGCGGTGCTCTACCTGGTTCTGTTCAACTACGCCCCCCTGTTCGGCCTGCAGATTGCCTTCCGGGACTACCGTCCCGCGGCGGGCATTTGGGGCAGCCAGTGGGTGGGCTGGCAGTATTTTGACAAGTTCTTCTCCTCCTACTCCTTCTGGAGCCTGCTGCAGAATACCCTGAGCCTGAGCATCTACCAGCTGCTTATCTGCTTCCCCTTCCCCATCATCCTGGCCCTGGTGCTCAACTACTGCCCCTCTTACCGGCTGAAAAAGCTGACCCAGAGCGTGACCTATATCCCCCACTTTCTCTCCGTAGTGGTGCTGGTGGGCATGATGTTCATCTTCTTCTCCCCGGGCACAGGCGTGGTGAACCACCTGATTCGCTCTGCTGGCGGCCAGCCCATTGACTTTCTGGGCAGCGCGAATCTGTTCCCCCACATGTTTGTGTGGTCCGCCTGCTGGCAGAATGTGGGCTGGAGCTCTATCATCTATATGTCTGCCCTGGCCGGGGTCAGCCAGGAGGTGCACGAGGCTGCCATTGTGGACGGCGCCACCAAGCTGCAGCGGATTTTCCACGTGGACCTGCCCGCCCTGCTGCCCACCATCATCACCCTGCTGATTCTTAACTCCGGCCAGATTATGAGCGTGGGCTATGAGAAGGTGTACCTGCTCCAATCCGCCGGCAACCTGACCACCTCAGAAATCATCAGCACCTATGTGTATAAAATCGGCATCCAGGGCGCCCAGTACAGTTACGCCACGGCCATCGGCCTGTTCAACAATGTGATTAACATGCTGATTATTCTTGCGGTCAACAAAATATCCGACAAGCTCACCGGCGCGGGGCTTTGGTAAAGGAGGAAGAACCATGAAAAACGCCAACGCTTCCACCGCAGTGTCATCCATCAAGCCCACCCGGGCCGACCGGATTTTCGACGTTCTGATGCTGGTTATCTCCATCCTGTTTCTGCTGGTTGCGGCCTATCCGCTGTACCTGATGATTATCGCCTCCTTCAGCGAGCCGGAGGCAGTCTCTCAGGGCAAGGTGCTGCTGTATCCAGTGGGGTTCAGCCTGCGGGGCTATCAGTACATATTCCAAAGCCGGGATATCTGGATGGGCTATGGCAACACCATCCTGTACACCGGGTTAGGCACCTTTGGGGGCACTATGATTACTGTCATGGCAGCCTATGCCCTCTCCCGGGAGGACATGCCTGGGCGCAAGCTGCTGATTAAGCTGTGCATCTTCACCATGTTTTTCAGCGGCGGCATGATTCCCACCTATCTGGTGATGAACAGCCTGAGCTTGACCAACACCCGGCTGATTCTGATTCTGATGGGCATGTTCACCTGCTATAACATGATTATTGCAAGGACCTTCTTTGCCAACAGCCTGCCCAAGGAGCTGCTGGAGGCTGCCTCTATTGACGGCTGCGGCAACACCCGGTTCTTCTTCACCATTGCCCTGCCCCTGTCCAAGGCCATTGTGGCGGTGATTGCCTTGTATATTGGCGTGATGTACTGGAACAACTACTTCACTGCCCTGATTTACGTGACCAAGCGGGAGTACTTCCCCCTGCAGCTGATTTTGCGGGAAATCCTGGTTTTGGGCCAGCAGCTGGCCCAGGGCGGCGAGGGCGCGGACGTGGACGCCATTTTGGAGATGCAGAAGATTTCGGAATCCATCAAGTACGGGGTGATTCTGGTCTCCATGCTGCCCGTGATGTTAGTTTACCCCTTTGTGCAGAAATACTTTGTACAAGGTGTGATGATTGGCTCTGTGAAGGGCTGAGCCCTTCTGCGAATATTTTATTATGGAGGTACTGAACATGAAAGGCAAACAATGTATCGCTCTATTGCTGGCGGTCCTGATGCTCGGCGCACTGGCGGCCTGCGGAGGGGACGGCTCCTCCAGCGGCACTGGAAGCAGCCCGGCCCAAAGCACCGGGAACACCAGCGGGATTGGCTCTGCCCAGCAGGAGGGCGGGGAGGACAGCGCCCCTGCCTATGTGAACCAGACCGGCCTGCCCATTGTCAACGAGCCCACCACTGTCACCATGCTGGTGCAGAAGTCCATTCTGGACCTGGGCAGCAGCTGGCAGGAAAAGGAGTGCGTCAAGCGGGCCCAGGAGGAGACTGGCCTGACCCTGGAATTTACGGAAATCTCTCAGGCGGCCTGGGCCGAGCAGATGGGCGTCACCCTGGCCAGCGGCGAGCTGCCGGACGTGATTGTGGGCACCTTCCCCAACTTCGGCAAGTATCTGGACTCTTTTACACCCCTGAACAGCCTGATTGATACCTATGCCCCAGCGCTGACCGCTTTCTATGAGGAGCGGCCTGAGCTGAAGGTGGCCTGCGTCATGGAGGACGGGAACATCTACTCCATGCCCCTTTTGCAGGACCAGGGCCAGTACGCCTACGCCCACCGGTACGTTATCAACAAGACCTGGCTGGACAATGTGAAGATGGATATCCCCACCACCCAGGACCAGCTCTTCGACGTGATGATGGCCTTTAAGGAGCAGGACGCCAACGGCAACGGGGACCCCAACGATGAGCTGCCTTTCAGCATGGAGGCCAACACAGCTGTCGCGCTGGATAATGACTCTTATGGCATCAACTTCCTGATGAACAGCTGCGGGGTCCACAGCGCCAACTATGTGCAGGTGGACGATGACGTGGTCTCCTTCTCTCCCACCCGGGAGGAGTACCGGGACTTTATCAACTTTGCCCACAAGCTCTACTCCAACGGCCTGATTGACGTGGACGGCTTTGTGCAGCAGACCTCGGACTTCTTTGCCAAGGGCGCGGCGGGCCGCATCGGCATCTATGGCCACCACAGCTACGCGGACATTGTGTGCGGCGCGGACAAGGTGGACCAGTATGTGCCCATACTGCCCATGCAGGACAAGAACGGGAACATCGTTACCGTGGGCCGGGCTGTCTCCGGCGACTGGAACTATGACTGCTATAAAATCTCCAACAGCTGCCAGCACCCGGAGGCCGCCGTGCGGCTGTATGACTATGTGATTGGCGACCCGGAGGTAAACAACCTCTGGTCCTACGGCACAGAGGGCGGCTCTTACACCATCAATGAGGACGGCGAGAAGGTCCGCAAGATTGAGTTTGAGGACGAGGGCATGAACAGCTTTGCCCAGGCCCGCCACACCTTTGGCGCGGGCATGAACGGCTTCTGGATTGTGCCCCAGGAGACCTACGACTCCTGGTATAAGGACAAGCGGGAGCTGCTGATGTCAGAGTTTGAGGAGATGTACAAGCCCTATCTGTGTACCCCCATGCCTCTGGGCATTGACAAGCAGGAGGTGGTGGAGCGCCGCAACGACCAGTTCGCGGAAATCAACACCTACATCCAGAACTTTACTGTGGAGGCCATTATGAACGGCCTGGACGACGCGGGCTGGGAGAAGCACCTCCAGTCCTGCGAGCGGCTGAATGTGGCCCAATACGTGGAGGATTACCAGAACTTCTACAATGACAAGAAGATTGCGTAAGCCCCCCATGCGCTCCCGCCCCAAAATATAAATTGACAACCTCGGCCGGGCGCTTTATACTGATAGAAAAGCGTCCGGCCGTGTATTTTAAGGAGGATATTATGCGCACCGTTTTGGTTATGTTCGACTCGCTGAACCGCCGCTTTTTGCCCAACTACGGCTGTGACTGGGTGAAGGCCCCCAATTTTGAGAGGCTGGGCCGGCGGACCGTCACCTTCGAAAACGCCTATGTGGGCTCTATGCCCTGTATGCCCGCCCGCCGGGAGATGCACACCGGCCGCTATAATTTCCTGCACAGAAGCTGGGGCCCTATGGAGCCCTATGACGACTCCATGCCGGAAATCCTGAAGCAGAACGGAATCTACTCCCACCTGGCCTCAGACCACCAGCACTACTGGGAGGACGGGGGCGGCACCTACCACACCCGCTACGCCAGCTGGGAGTGCTTCCGGGGCCAGGAGGGCGACCCCTGGAAGGCGGATTTGAACCCAGGCATAAAGCCCGCCCACAATGTGGCCCCTGCCCTTCATGGCAGTCAAGGCAACTATCTGGTGAACCGGATGCCGGTGCAGGATATGATTAACCGGGCCCACATCCGCGGGGAGCAGGACATGCCCCAGGCCAAGACCTTTGCCGCCGGGCTGGAATTCCTGGAGACCAACTGGAGCTATGACAACTGGTTCCTGCAAATCGAGACCTTTGACCCCCACGAGCCCTTCTTCACCCAGAAGGAGTATCAGGCCCTGTATGAGGACATCCCCATTGGCCGGGACGCGGACTGGCCTCCCTACGGCCCCTGCAATGACAGCCAGGACGTAATCCGCCATGTGCGCAATAAATACGCCGCCCTGGTGAGCATGTGCGACAGCTATCTGGGCAAGGTGCTGGACTTTATGGACAGCCACGATATGTGGAAGGACACGGCCCTGATTGTCACCACGGACCACGGCTATCTGCTGGGGGAGCACGACTGGTGGTCCAAGTCCATTATGCCCCTGTATAATGAGGTCTCCCATATCCCCATGTTCGCCTGGGACCCCCGGGCAGGCGTGAAGGGAGAGCGCCGCTCCTCCCTGGTGCAGAACGCGGATTTGGCCCCCACCCTGCTGGAGCTGAACTCCCTGCCCCTGCCCAAGGATATGCTGGCCAAGCCCATCCGCCAGGTGATAGAGAGGGACGAGCCCATCCATGACTGTGCGCTCTTCGGCCACCATGCCAGCCATATCAACATCACGGACGGCCGGTTTGTGTACATGCGGGCCCCCCTCACCCGGGAGAACGCCCCGGCCTATGAGTACACCCTGATGCCCACCCATATGCGGGCCCTGTTCTCTCCGGAAGAGCTGAAGGACACAGAGCTGGCAGAGCCCTTCACCTTCACCAAAGGTGTGCCCCTGATGAAGATTCCCGCGGCCCAGGGCCCCGGCACCTTCCGCTTTGGCACCAAGCTCTTTGATTTGCGGAAAGACCCCCAGCAGCTGGCCCCCGTGGAAGATTTGGACACCGAGCTGAGGCTGATCAACCGGATGCGGGAGCTGATGCTGGAAAACGATGCTCCGGCTGAGCAGTACCTTCGTATGGGCATCCCCCAGGGCCATCCCATGACCAGGGAGGAGCTCACCGCCCAAAAGGCGGAGCTGGCCCAAACCGAGGCCCAGGTCCCAGTGGAGGGCCTTGTCTGGACCCCGGAGGCAAAGGAGCAGTTCCACGCCCTGAAAATGCTGGCAAAGCGTCCCCAGCTGGCAGAGGACTTCGGGGCCTTTGCGGCCAGGGAACACATCACCCAGGCGGACGCTGGGGCGATGGAGCGCTTTGTCCGGGCCATTCTGCCCGGAGAGGCCCAGGGCCCGGCGCTGAATATGCTGAACTTCCTGGGGCGCAAATACTGACCCCAATTCTGACCGAGAGAGGAGCCAACCCATGCCATCCCTGAGCCTGCTGATTAAGCCCTCCTCCGGAGGCTGCAACATCCGCTGTAAGTACTGCTTTTATCACGACGAGCAGCTGAACCGGGAGACCTTCTCCTATGGCTTTCTGTCTGAGGAGACCTTGGAAATCCTGATCCAAAAGGCCCTGGAATACGCCACGGTCCACTGCTCCTTCGGCTTTCAGGGGGGCGAGCCCACTCTGCGGGGCCTGGACTTCTTCCGCCGGGTGGTGGAGCTGCAAAAGAAGTATAATATCCACCACGCGGAAATCGCCAACGCCATCCAGACCAACGGCCTGCTCCTGGACGAGGAATGGGCCCGGTTCCTCCACGACAACCATTTTCTGGTGGGCCTGAGCCTGGACGGCACCAAGGATGTCCACGACCAAAACCGGCTGGACCCGGAGGGCAAAGGCACCTTTAACCGGGTGCTGCAGGCAGCCCAGAAGCTCTCGGCCCATAAGGTGGACTTTAACCTGCTTACAGTCGTCACTAACTCCACAGCGGACAGCATTGGGAGAATCTACCATTTCTTCCGCCGCTCGGGCCTGCTCTACCAGCAGTACATCCCCTGCCTGGACCCTCTTGGGGAGGTGCGGGGCTCCTCTCCCTACTCCCTGACCCCGGAGAAGTACGCCAAATTCCTCAAGACCCTGTTTGACTTGTGGTACCGGGACGTGACAGAGGGACGGTTCATCTACATCCGCTATTTTGAGAACCTGGTGGCCATGCTTCTGGGCCGCAGGCCGGAGAGCTGCGGCCTGGGAGGACAGTGCGCCATACAGAACGTGGTGGAGGCGGACGGCTCGGTATACCCCTGCGACTTCTACTGCCTGGACCAGTGGCGGCTGGGCAATATCCGGGAGCAGGGCTTTCAGGCGCTTAAATCCGGCGAAACAGCCCAGCGCTTTCTCCAGGAGGGCTGCTCTGGCCGGGAGGAGTGCAAAAACTGTGCGTTCTTGCCCCTCTGCCGGGGAGGCTGCCGGAGGGACCGGGAGCCTTTGGGGGCTGGGGGCAACTATTTCTGCTCCGCCTATCAGGAATTTTTCAGCTATGCCCTGCCCCGCCTGCAGCGCATAGCCCAGGCCATCCGGCGGGAAGAGGAGGGCGGAAGATGGTGAGCGGTGCTGTGATGTTCCTGGTCTGCCTGCTGGCCTCTGGGGTGGGCTCTATTGCCGGGTACGGGGGCGGGGTCATCATCAAGCCTGTGCTGGACGCCCTGGGCATTCTGCCGGTGTCCACCATCAGCTTCCTGTCCGGGTGCACGGTGCTGGCTATGTCCGCTGTCTCCCTGCTGCGGAGCCGGGGCAACGGAATCCCGCTCCGGGTGCGGACCACCACGCCCTTGGCCCTGGGCGCGGCAGCAGGGGGCCTGCTGGGCAAGCGGCTGTTCGAGCTGGTGAAAACCGCCTCAGACGAGAATATTCTGGGCCTGAGCCAGTCCGCGCTGCTGCTGCTCACCACAGTGCTGGTGTGGCTCTACACCCTAAAAAAAGACACCCTCCCCTCCTTCCGGCTGGAAAGCCTGTGGGCCTGCGGCCTGGCAGGCCTGGGGCTGGGGGTGGTATCCGCGTTTTTGGGCATTGGGGGCGGGCCGCTGAATGTGGCGCTGCTGTTCTTCCTCTTCTCCATGGAGGCCAAAGAGGCGGCGAAAAATTCCATCTTCATCATCCTGTTTTCCCAGGCCGCCAGCCTTATCAGCGCCCTGGCCCAGCAGAATGTGCCTGACTTCCAATGGATACACCTGCTCCTGATGGCTGCCGGAGGCATCGGCGGCGCGCTGCTGGGGGCAGGGGTTGGCAGGCGAATGGACAGCCGGGCCGTAGAGCGGCTGCTGATGGCCCTTATGCTGGCAATCATTGGGATAAACCTGTATAACACCCTGCGGTTCGCGGGGGCGGTCTGGGCGTGAAGCCCTACCCCTTCCTTCTGGGGTAGGGCCTCTCCACATCTGTCAGCCCGGCAAGATAGTCCATGCTGGTGTCCAGGGCCTGGGCGATGCGCCTGCACTGCTCAAAGGTATAGAAGCGCTCTCAGTCGGTTCATGTGTATCACCCGCCATATAGTATGGCGGATTGACCTATTCCTGCATCTCTGGTGATAAAAATACCTGCCCCAGGTGTTGTCAGAAACGCCCGCTCTTGAGGAGGAGCCACAACTCCTCCTATATCAACAGCATCCAGCCCGGCAGAGTGGCGCCAAGCTGGATGCTGTTTTTTCATATGGACTCTGAGCGCCCCAAACCGCTGCTGGCCCCAGGGCACTTTGGGTGGTGCGTTTTACTTGTCCTCCCCCTCGTCAGAGCTTTGGCGGATGGCCTCCAGCATATTCCGCAGAAAGCGGGGATATGGCACGCCCATCAGGCCCAGGTTTTCCAGAATAGAGAGGCCCTCGTTGGCGATAAAGAAAAAGCAGAGGGTGGTGCGGATGTAGGCAGAGCCGGTTGCCCAATCCAAGAGCGCGGCCAGAAGCACCAGCAGGAGCACAGCGCATTTGCGCACGATTCCCCGGAAGCCCGCGGCGCTGGACAGTGCGCCGCCGGAGGTTTTGGGGGAATTTTGGAATACAGCGGCCAAAACCAGGCCGGTCAGGTAATCCGCGGCAAGGAAGCTGATAAGGACCTGGAGGGTAATGTCCCAGCCGCCGAGAGCGTGAGTAATAGAAGCGCCCAGGGCGGAGAGGATGGCTAAGATTGTGGTGCGGATAGGTTGACTTTGTAGATAGTGCATAGTTGACCTCCTTTAGATGATGTATGACGCAGAAGATAGTAAAGAGCCTGACGGCGCGGGGCAGTGCCCAGCCAAAAGAGCAAGCGAAAGCCGGAGACAAAAGTTTCGCCAGCCTTTTCAAAGGCTGCGGGGTTTGGGGCAGAGCCCCAAGGTCTTGCCCTTGACCTTAGGGCGGCGCTATCATGAGACGGGACGAGGTAGGACGCGGTTCAATCACCAACGTCCCAACGCGGCAGCAGGCAGCGCCGCCAGAGAACCCAGCCGCGCGAATCTGTCGAGTTAGGAGCCCTTTGGGCTCCTAACTCACAGAGAGCCGCAGACCGTCTGTAGGAACGCGGCGGCCCTAGACGTTCCTGTAAGCTGCCGCTATGTTTCAGAAAGAGGGAGGGCACGGGAATGCTTAGGGCCCAACGCCCAATCGTACAGTCCGCCCTCTCCGCCAAACTGAGAAACGTCCCGTTTCCCAGTTTGGCGGAATCTACTGCCCGGCTTCTCTGGCGGCGCTATCCTTGTGCCACTGTCGAGCTTGGGTGGGCCATCCAGGGCTGTGCCTCGGAGTTATCTTGGTGAGCGCCGCCTGGCTTTATTTTTCTTTTGCCGCTCTTGGGAAACGGGCTCTTGAAACAGCGCCTAAGCCTTGGGGGCGCTGCCCCCAATCCCCCGCAGCCTTTGAAAAGGCTGGCGAAACTTTTGTCTCCGCCTCTAGGCATTTCTTGGCGCTAGCCCCTGCCCCGAGCCGTCAGGCGGTGCGGCCCTCCGTCACCTCTCCACCGCGCAGAACCCGCTCTCCTCCCCTTTTACATCCCGCCTCCCCCTCACATAATACCCTATTGCCAGCGCCATCACGCAGTCATCATGGGCTCCCCCCGCTGCCTCCATCCGCCCTCTGCTGCTGCGCACAAAGCTCATCAGCTCCTCTATGGTGTCCCTATCCTCCAGCCAATCCACATGCTCCCGCACCACCTCCACCAGCCCTGCCAGAATCACCGGCCTGGTTGCCGACGTGGTCAGGAAGCCCAGCTTCCATCCTGCCGCTCCCCCCTCGTCCCTTCTGCGCACATACTGGTTTGGATACCCCAGCCGCGCCAGCTCCCGCAGGGGATAGGCCGAGTAGTTTGCCTCCACCGCCAGCAGGGCCCGGTTGTACCACTGGCCCAGGCAGAACATCTGCCGGGCGTATAAATCCTCGTCCATCTTCCCCCGCAGAGTACACACCTGCCGTCCTGTACGGACGCTGAGCACCTGGCCCACAAAGAAGTCCGAGCCCTCCCCTGCTGTGTCCCCGCCAATCACGTACTCATCCCCCTCCCGGGGCTCCTCATACACGCTGACAAACCCTCCGCCATACCTGGCCAGCTGAATGCTTCCCGGCTCAATGCCTCCCGCTGTCTCCCGGAACAGGAAATCCCCCCTGTACAGCGGGCCCCTCAGCTCCCCCAGCCGGGCGGCCAGCCTGTCTGTATGGAACACACTCCGGCCCAGCACACCCCACTCTCCCAGGCAGTAGACCTGGTAGTAATAGGGGTCGCTCTCCCGATAGCCCTCCAGGGTGCGGACATAGGCTTCGTCCAGAAAGGGGTTGTCCCGATAGGTGGTCTTCTTCACCAGGGCCCGGGGCTCGTCCCGCTCGAAAAACCGGGCTTTCAGCCAGTGGCTGGTGGAGATGGGGTTAAAGGTTAAGGTTATCTGCTTTTTGGCCCCCTGGCCCCGCAGGCGCAAATCCAGCTGGTTGAACTGGGCCTCGCTGAGCTCAGACGCCTCCTCCACCCACACGTCAGTCAGCTCCCCCTGGGGGAAGGTGACGGATTTCAGCTTCTCTGAATCGTCCATACCCTTGAAGATGATTCCGTTGCCATTGCGGCAGGTGATGCGCAGCTCCCCCTGGGTGCAGCGGAACAGGCTCTCCAGCCCCCAGCGGCGGATGACCTGCCGGAACAGGGCATAGGTGGAATCCCGGTGGGTGGCGGCCACGGCCCTGGCCACCAGCAGGTTGCACATGGGCCGCTCCATCA
This sequence comes from uncultured Eubacteriales bacterium, assembly GCA_910580045.1. Classification (GTDB taxonomy): domain Bacteria; phylum Bacillota; class Clostridia; order Oscillospirales; family Acutalibacteraceae; genus Acutalibacter. The sequence continues at coordinate 13,085 of CAJTXF010000027.1, read as the reverse complement.
GCCTCACCAGCAGCCTCTGCACCGCGAACATGGATTTGCCGCTGCCCGCGCCTCCGTACAGCACCAGATACCGGCAGTCCTCCTCCCGCAGAAGGGGGAAATAGGCAGGGCAGAAGGCCTCTTTGGGAATCTGTACTCTCACCCCTTCTCCCCCTCTCCCACCAGGACCTGAATCTCCTCAGGAGGCCGCAGCACAGCCTTTTCTGAGTAGTCAAAGCCATTTTGCAGAATAAATTTGGCGCTGGCAGCCAGCTCCTTGGTAAAGGCTGACTGCACTGTGGCCTCCTCCACCAAAGTCATGGCCCGGCGCAGAATGGGGGCGCTGTCCCCCTCCTGAAGCAGGGCCTGCTCCATTTCCTGGCGGGAGTTGAACCCCAAAGCCAGGGCCAGCCCGGGCAGAGAGGGGTGCCTGTGCTCCTCCCGGCACTGGGCGAAATACGCCTCACTCAGGGCCTGCAGCTTCCGCCAGCCCCAGCGGGGCCCGGCAGCCCGGTATGTACCAGCCACTCTCACCCCTCCTTTCAGAGCCGGGCGGCCCGGCTGTGGAGCTCCTTTGCCAGGCTGCGCTGCTCCAGATACATGGCATAGAGGGTACGGTTTTCCCATTCCCAGACTTGGACTCCCCCCAAGCCGCTGGGGCCCCGGGCCTTGCGCTCTTTCAGCCGGGCCTGCAGGGAATCCCGGCAGGCATCAGCCTCATGGGCCATGTGGGCATAGTCAAAGGCAACAAATTGGGCGTAAGGCTTCCAGATGTTTGTTTGCATAGGCGTTTCGCTCCCTTTCTTCTTTATGTTATGTCGAAACGACACTCTAATTACAATTATATAGGCGTTTCGACAATTTGTCAATAGATTTCCGGAAATAATTGCCGTAATGACAACACCGGCAGAACAGCAGCCCCGGGAGTGTCCGTTTCCAGGAGTTTTTCCTGTTCCCCCCTGGGGCGGGAGAATACAGATGATTATCTCTGGGGCTTGGACACTCCCCCAGCCCCCTCTGCTCTTGACAGCTGTCCCTGATTCGGATATACTTATACAAAGGAGTTGACGGCCATGAGCTTCCATCAAAAACTGAAAGAAGCCCGCATTGCCGCTGGCTTTACCCAGTCCCAAATGGCCGCCCGCATGGGCCTGGACAAAACCTCCTATTCCGGCTATGAGACCGGCCGGCGCCAGCCCAATTTGCAGCGGCTCCGCCAGATGTCCCAGCTGCTGCAGGTCTCTGCTGACAGCCTGCTGGAAATCAGCTCTCAGGACCAGGCCACCCCCCAGGAGCTCTCTGCCCTGCGCAAGTACCGGATGCTGGATTTGCACGGCCAGGAACTGGTGGGGCTGGTGCTGGACAAGGAGTATGAGCGCATGGCCGTGCCTCCCCAGCGGGAGGAAAGGGGCTGGGTCACCTATATCAACTGCTATGATTTGGCCGTCAGCGCAGGCACAGGCGAGCCCTGGGTGGACGCGGCCTATAAAACCCGCCTGGAGATGCCCCAGGACCTGGTGCCGGACCGGGCCCACTTCTGCGTGCGGGTCAACGGCCAGAGCATGGAGCCCGCCTATCGGGACGGGGACATTGTGTTCGTAGAGCGGTGCGAGACCGTGAACCTGGGGGAAATCGGGATATTTTTTCTCAACGGAGACGGGTTTATCAAACGTCTGGGCCGCGCCCGGCTGGAGTCCCTGAACCCAGACTATGGGCCTATCCGGCTCAGTGAATTTGACGATTTGCGCTGCCAGGGCCGGGTGCTGGGCAAAGTGCCTGCCAAGGCAGAGTATAGTAAACACACTTGAACATCGGTAGTACCGATGTTCAAGCTGGGCGGCGCGGCAGCCGCTGCGCCGCCTGGTTCAAAAGAGGCATACCTCTTTTGAGCTGTGTTAACTATATATAGACAGAAGCTAAGAGCTTCCAAAGCTGGAGCTTTCTATAAAGAAAAGCGATGGGTTTTCCAAACCCCATCGCTTTTCTTTATTCGCCCAGGCAAAAGCTCCCGCCCAGCACAGGCAGCCAGGGAGAATGCTGTCCCGCACACTTTCCCCGCCCCAGCATACCCTGTTCATGGGGACAATCTTCCCCGGAAAGGAGCAGTTGCTATGTCAGACCATCTTCCCGACAGCCCCTGTGCTGAGGACCCGGCTCCACTGCCCGCCAACCCTGTCCCAGCCATGGCCTATGTGCCCTTCCAGCAGTGGTCCGCGAACCTCCATTCACCAGAGCGCGCCCTGGACAGCGGCACCCTCTTCCCTGTGCTCGACAAGCCCTTTTTCGCCGGAAGGAGGGAGCCCCGATGAGCGATACACCGCAAATGGCCCTGCGCCGCAAGCTCTCTGCCATGCGCTTCGCCTGCTGGGAGCTCCACCTCTTCCTGGATACCCACCCAAATAACTGCGACGCTGCCCGCCGCCTGGAGGAATACCGCCAGCGCCTGGCCCGGGCCACCAAAGAGTATGAGGAGCAGTTCGGCCCCCTGTGCGAGCTGAGCACGGAAACCAGCCGCTGGGCCTGGATTAACGGCCCCTGGCCCTGGGAAACGGAGGTGGACAGCTAATGTTTGTCTACGAGAAACGCCTGCAGTACCCTGTGCACATCAAGAACCCCAACCCCAAGCTGGCTAAGATTATTATGACACAGTATGGCGGTCCCCATGGAGAGATAGGCGCCTCCCTGCGGTACCTGAGCCAGCGCTACGCCATGCCATACCCTGAGCTGGCCGCGATTCTGACGGATATCGGCACCGAAGAACTAGCCCATCTGGAGATGGTGGGGACCATCGTATACCAGCTGACCCGGAACCTGACCCCAGAGCAAATCGAGGCCCAGGGCTTCGCGGACTACTTTGTGGACCACACCACAGGAGTCTATCCCCAGGCCGCCTCAGGGACCCCCTTCTCCGCAGCCACCTTTGCGGTCACAGGGGACCCCATCGCGGACCTGAACGAGGATTTGGCCGCAGAGCAAAAGGCCCGCCTGGGCTATGACAACATCCTGCGCTTTGCCGATGACCCGGATGTGGCAGAGCCGATTAAGTTCCTGCGGGCCCGAGAGGTCGTGCACTATCAGCGCTTCGGCGAGGGCCTGCGCATCCTCACCGACAAGCTGGACAGCAAAAATTTCTACGCCTTCAACCCCTCCTTCGACAAATAGAAGAGCCCTCAGCCCCCACAGGCGCCAGCCGGTGGGGGCGCTTTTCTTAACCCTCTCTCAGGAAGGCATATCATACTTTCAGGAACAACCCCTGCCGCTTTTTGCTCCCAGGCAGAGAAAAAAGCCCATTCCGCCCCCGGATTTGTTCCCCGCAGGATTGACAACTGCCTGTCAAATATTCTATAATACAATCAGGACAAGCGCATCCAGGCCATCTTGGCCCCAGGAGTCCCAGAGTCCACAAAACCTTCCGCTTCCCCAATGAGAACTCTATGGAGCCCAGGCCCGCCAGCCCGGTGTGCTGACTATACATAACAGGAGTGTATGGACATGAACAGTATCCGAAAGAAAATCACAGTCTGCCTGATAGCCACGGTATTTATCGCCCTGCTGGCAGTAGGCCTTTCCAGCATTGCCCTGAACTACAGAAGCACCTTGACAACCGTGGAGCAGATGATGAGCCAAACCGCTGTGCTGGCCGGAGAGCGCATTGAGCAGGAGCTCAGCGCTTATCGGAACGTGGCAATGGACACAGGCTGCATCCCCCAGCTGTCTGACAAGGATGTCTCTGTGGAGGAGAAGCGTGCCATTATTGACGAGCGCGTCAGGATGCACGGCTTCCAGCGGGGCAACATTGTGGACGCGGACGGCATCAGCATTTTTGACGGGAACGATTACTCTGACAGAGAATACGTGAAGCAGGCTATGGGGGGGAATATCTATGTGTCCGAGCCCCTAGTCAGCAAGGTGACCGGGGAGCTCTCCATCATGGTGGCGGCCCCCCTCTACGCCGGCGGCAGGCAGGGCGGAGAGATTGTGGGCGTCATTTACTTTGTGCCCCCAGAGACCTTTTTGAATCAAATCGTCTCCTCCATCCAGGTCAGCGAGACCAGCCATGCCTATATGCTCAACAAGTCCGGCGACACCATTGCGGACACCACCCTGGATACCATCACCACCCAGAATATCCAGCGGGAGGCCCAGAGCGACAGCTCCTTAAAAGAGCTGGCCGCCATTCACCAGGCCATGACCCAGGGCGGCGCTGGGTTCGGCAGCTTCCAGGCGGCGGACGGCCCCCGCTTTGCGGCCTATGCCCCAGTGGGCGGCACAGACGGCTGGAGCGTGGCTGTCACTGCCATGAAGAAGGACTATCTGGCTGATACCTATTTCGGCATCTTTATCAATCTCGCCGTAATGCTCCTGTCCACCCTGGCCTCTGTGGCAGTGGCGCTGAAGCTCTCCAGCAATATCAGCGTGCCCATGCAGGCCTGCGCCCGGCGGATGAAGCTGCTGGTGGAGGGGGATTTGGACTCCCCTGTTCCCCAGACCCAGGGCCGGGACGAGACCGCGGAGCTGACCCGCTCCACCGCGGAGCTGGTCAGCGGCCTGCACACAATTTTCAACGACATGGGCTCTCTGCTCACCCAAATGGCGGGCAAGAACTTTGACGTGACCTCCACCCACCGGGACGCCTATGTGGGGGATTTCCAGGTGATTTTGGACTCTATGCGGACCTTGAAAATCCAGCTGAGCGCCACCATGCACCAAATTGACGCGGCGGCGGCCCAGGTCTCCGCGGCCAGCGACCAGGTCTCCACCGGGGCCCAAAGCCTGAGCCAGGGCTCCATGATGCAGGCCAGCTCTGTGGAAGAACTGGCAGCCACCATCAACGACATCTCTGCCAACGCCAAGCGCACCTCAGCCGCGGCAGAGGAGGCAGGCCAGTTTGTGCAGCAGGCCGGCGCCCAGCTGGGGGTCAGCGTGGAGCATGTGGGCGGCCTGAACAATGCTATGGGCAAAATCTCCCAGTCCTCTGAGGAAATTTCCGTTATCATTGCCACCATTGAGAATATCGCCTTCCAGACCAATATCCTGGCCCTCAACGCCGCTGTAGAGGCGGCCCGGGCGGGAGCGTCCGGCAAGGGCTTCGCTGTGGTTGCCGAGGAGGTGCGGAATCTGGCCTCCCAGTCTGACGAGGCGGCCAAGGCCACCAAAGAGCTGATTGAGCGCTCCATCCAGGCTGTGGCCCAGGGCAGCCAGGCTGTCACGGATGTGACAAAGGCCTTAGAGCGCACCAGCGTGCTGGCAGGGAATGTGACTGCCCAGATGGACATTGTGGTGGAGGCCATTGAGAGCCAGACCTCGGCCATTGCCCAGGTAACAGAGGGCGTGGACCAAATTTCCAACGTGGTGCAGACCAACAGCGCCACTTCTGAGGAGAGCGCGGCAGCCAGCCAGCAGCTGTCCGCAGAGGCCAACAGCCTCAAGCAGCTGGTGGACCAGTTCACCCTGGCCAAGGAGTAACTGCGTCCTTGAAAAACAAAATGAGCCGTCCGGACGGGAAGCCCTGTCCGGACGGCTTTTCATTTCTCTTGCGGGCCTGCCCGCTCAGTTCCCGCCTGCCTGGCGGTAAATCAGCTCCACCGCCTCTTCCAGGCTCAGCTCTGGGGTAAGGCGGGTTTCCTCCAACACGGGCAGATAGTCCCCCTCCAGCCACCAGCGGCGCATATCCTCCTCCCCAAAGCTGACCCCGGACTTGGTGCCGTGGCGGCGAAGGGTCTCCTCAAAGGGCAAATCGTAATAGTAGGCAAACACGTTCTCACGGCCGAAAAGCTCCAGCGCCCGCCGGAACAGGGGCGCGTAATCCTCAGCGGGGAGGATGCCCTCCAGAATGGTCACTTCCGAGTTCTCATGCCCATATTCCAGCAGCTCTGCCATCAGGGGCAGGGACTTCTCCACCCCCAGCCTGCTCCACACATGGAGGATTTCCATGCGCACCATGTCGTGGGAGACGCGCATGGTGTTGGGCCCGAACCTCTCCTGCAGGGCAATGGCCGCAGAGGTCTTCCCGCTGCCGGAGTTGCCCCGGAGGACAATCAGCTTTGGCATCCCTATTTCACCCTTTCAAACACGTCCTCAATCACAATGTCCAAATCCTCGAACAGGCTGCACCGGAAGGTGCTTGGCACAGCCGCCAGCTCCTCTGGCTTCATCTTTTTCAGCATATAGTCCGGGAACACGCTGTAAACCCCCGCCAGCTCAAAGCGGCCCTCCTGCAGGAGATACTGCTCAATGGACTTGGCCTCCGGGGAGACCAGCCAATACTCCTTCACCCCGCACCGCTCGTACACGGCCCTTTTCCGGCCCCGGTCCTTGGCCGCGGTGCTGGGGGAGAGCACCTCCACCACCAAATCCGGAGCGCCGTACACCCCGTTGCTGTGAATCTTCTCTGGGTCACAGACCACCATGCAGTCAGGCACAAAGCAGTTCTCCTCCGACAGATGCAAATCCGTGCCGTCCATAAAGGGGGTGCAGCTTTTCCCTCTTAAATAGTTATAAAAAATATTGTAAATGTTTCCAGCTGTATGGTTGTGATTGATATTTGGTCGGGGGGACATAGCCACGATTTGCCCCTCAATCAGCTCCTCCACAGTGTACTCATCGTCATACGCAATCGGGTTTTCCATAGTACCGCTCCTCTCTTTGTCTTCGGGAACCGCTGATTGAATCAGGGCTTCCTTAGTCTGCCCAGGATTTGCTCCGTTCCACGGCCTTGTGCCAGCGGGCCACGTCTTCTGCCCGGCGCTCCTCTGCGCACTCTGGGCAGAACACCTGGTCCTCCCGCCACAGGCCGCTGAGCTCCTCAGGGCTGCTCCACAGCCCCACGGTCAGCCCGGCCATCATGGCAGAGCCCAGGGCCGTGGTCTCCAGGCACTGGGGGCGGCACACCCGCACGTCCAGCACGTCTGCCTGGTACTGCATCAGGAAACGGCTGCGGGAGGCCCCGCCATCCACCCGGAGCTCGGTCATGGACGCCCCGGCCTCCTGCTCCATGGCCTTGACCAGGTCATAGCTCTCCAGGGCGATGCTCTCCAGCACCGCCCGGCACAGATGGGCCCGCCGGGTACCTCTGGTAATCCCCAGCAGGGCCCCCCGGGCGTACATATCCCAATAGGGCGCGCCCAGCCCGGTGAAAGCGGGCACAAAGCTGACCCCGCCTGTGTCCTCCACAGTCTCGGCCAGCTGGTCAGCCTCCTGGGGTGTTTTGATAATTTCCAGCTCATCCCGCAGCCACTGGATGGCTGACCCGGCGTTGAAGGCGCTGCCCTCCAGGGCATAGGTGGTCTTGCCGTTCAGCTTCCAGGCCACAGTGGTCAGCAGGCCCTGAGAGGGCACCGGCACGTCCCCGGTGTTCATGAGCACAAAACAGCCGGTGCCGTAAGTATTCTTGACCATGCCCTTTTCAAAACAGCACTGGCCGAACAGGGCCGCGTGCTGGTCCCCGGCCATGCCCGCAATGGGAATTTCCCGGCCCAGCACGTCCGGGCCGCAATACCCCGCCACCTGGCCGCATTCCACCACCTGGGGCAGGGCGCTCTGGGGAATGCCCAGCTGCCGGAGGAGGGTCTCGTCCCAGCACTGGCGGCGGATGTCAAACAGCATGGTCCGGGAGGCATTGCTCACGTCAGTGACAAAGGCCCGGCCCTCGGTGAGGGAGTAGCAGAGCCAGCAGTCAATGGTGCCAAAGCGCAGACGGCCCTTTTTGGCCAGCTCACGGGCGGCAGGGACGTTCTCCATCACCCACTGCATTTTGGTGCCGGAGAAGTAGGGGTCAATGAGCAGCCCGGTGGTGTCCTTAATATACCCGCCCAGGCCCGCGGCCCGGAGCCGCTCGCAGGCGGGAGCGGTGCGGCGGCACTGCCAGACAATGGCGTTGCAGATAGGGATGCCAGTGTCCGCGTCCCAGGCAACGGTGGTCTCCCGCTGGTTGGTGATGCTGATGGCGGCAATGTCCGCCGCCGTGATGCCAGCGCTCTGAACGGCCTGGCGCATGGCGTAGAGGGTGGTCTGGAGGATTTGCACCGCGTCATGCTCCACGTAACCGGGCTGGGGGTAGATTTGGCGGAACTCCTTCTGGCCCATGCCCGCGATGCCCCCAAGGGAATCAAAGAGCACAGCGCGGGAGCTGGTGGTGCCCTGGTCAATGGAGAGGATGTATTTGCCGATTGTCATAGTATCACCGCCTGTAGTATTGTATAGTTTTGGAAAGGAGCAGTTGCTTAGAAACCTTAAAACGCGGGCAAAAAGCGCAGGAGAAACAGCAAGGCAAGGTGCGCGGGCGAAAAGTTTTTGAGGGGTTCTAGGGGAACTTTTTTCAAAAAGTTCCCCTAGTGGGGTGTGGGGCAACGCCCCATGACCTTGACCTTAGGGCGGCGCTCCAAGAGAGAAGGGCAAGGCAGAACCCAAGCCGGCCCGCCCCAGTGAGTACGTGGCACTCTGAGCGCCGCCAGAGAAGCCGGCCGCGCGAATCCGTTGAGTTAGGAAAGCGCTGCTTTCCTAATGCTCGGAATCTTGCTATGGACCGCGCCTTCCGCCTTACCCTGTCTTCTTACTGCCAGGCCCTGCCCCGAGCCGTCAGGCTTACCGTCCCTTCAGCCGCTCCATGGCCTCCACGGTCTTTTGGGCGTCTCCAAAGGCGGACAGCCGCATACACCCTGCGCCATTCTTCCCGAAGCCCTCGCCCGGTGTGCCCACTATCTCCTTCTCATTCAGCAGGTAGTCAAAATACTCCCACCCGCTCTTGCCCTCCGGGCACTGGAACCACACATAGGGCGAGTTCTCCCCGCCCGTATACCACAGGCCCATGTCCTTCATGGCCTGGACCATCACCTGGGCGTTGCGCTTATAGTAGGCAATATTCTCCTGAATCTGCTTCTGGCCCTCCTTGCTGAACACGGCCTCCGCCGCCCGCTGGGTCACGTAGTTCACCCCGTTGAACTTGCTCCCCTGCCGCCGCTGCCACAGGGCCGCCGCCTGCACGCCGTCCGCCTCCAGCTGGGGCTTAATGACTGTATACCCGCAGCGCATTCCTGTGAAGCCCGCTGTCTTGGACAGGGAGCCGAACTCAATGGCGCACTTCTCCGCCCCGGGAATCTCAAAGATGCTCCTGGGCAGGCCCGGGTTCACAAAGCACTCATAGGCCGCGTCGAACAGAATGACCGCGCCCTGGTCCAGGGCGTAGTCCACCCAGGCGGTGAGCTGCTCCTTATTATACACCGCGCCAGTGGGGTTGTTGGGAGAGCAGAGGTAAATCACGTCCACCTTGTGGCCCTCTTTGGGCATGGGCAGGAAGCCGTTGCCCTTGTTGGCGTCCGCGTAGACGATTTTCCGCCCGGCCATGATGTTGGTGTCCACGTACACAGGATAGACCGGGTCCGGGACCAGAATGGTGTTGGCGCTGTCGAAGATGTCCACAATATTGCCCACGTCCGACTTGGCGCCGTCACCCACAAACACCTCGCTGGCCTGCACGTCCACGCCGAAGCCCTGATAATACCCGGCAATGGCCTCCCGGAGGAAGGGATAGCCGTTGCTGTCCGGGGAGTAGCCCCGGAAGGTCTCCTTGCGGGCCATCTCGTCCGTGGCCTTGTGCATGGCCTCAATGACCACAGGGGCCAGGGGGAGGGTCACGTCACCGATGCCCATGCGGATGAGATGGTTGTCCGGGTGGGCGGCAGTGTAAGCGTTCACCTTTTGGGCGATGGTGACGAAAAGATAGCTTTGCTCCAGGTTTTGGAAGTTATGGTTCAGTTTCATCGGGAATCATCCTTTCGGTAATTATTTGCAAAAGGCAAAAGCCTAACGGCGCGGGGCAGGTGTGGCCTCCAAGCACTGCCTGGAGGCGGAATAAAAGTTTCGCCAGCCTTTTCAAAGGCTGCGGGGGTGCGGGGGCGGAGCCCCTGCGGCCTTGACCGCCGGGGCGGCGCTCCAAGAGAGAAGGGCGAGGCAGAACCCAAGCCGACCAGCCCCAGTGAGTACGCGGCACTCTGAGCGCCGCCAAACATCCCGGCAGCGCAAATCCGTTGACTTGGGAAATCATAGGTTTCCCAAGTCACGGAGAGCCGCGGACTGACCTTCCGAAGCGTCGGGCCCTAAGCGCTCCCCCATCCTCCCTCTTTCTGAACGCAGCGGCAGCTTGCGGGAACGCTTAGCCTCCCAACGTGGGTGCTGGGCATCCGCCTCTCTCCGAACATGAGAAAAGCGTTGCTTTCCTCATGTTCGGAATCTTGCTATGTGCTGCGGCATGGGGGCGTGGGGGCGGCGCGAAAGAGTTCGCTTCGCGAACTCTGGTGCCTCTGACGAACTTGGGATATGGGAGTTTAGTTCTGCGTCTTTCCTTACTTCGTGCGCGCCGCCCTCAGGACAAGGGCAAGGTCGTGGGGCGCTGCCCCACACCCTGCCAGGGGGCAAGCCCCCCTGGACCCTGGTCGCCGCTTATCCCTTGCTCTTGGCGAAAGCGCCTGTTTCGCGCCGTCAGGCGGTGCTGTCCGCCCCTTACTTTTTAGGCTTTCTTCTCCTCCGCGGCCGCCACCGCCGCGCCCACAAAGCCTTTGAACAGCGGGTGGGCACGGTTCGGCCTGCTCTTGAACTCCGGATGGAACTGCCCGGCCACAAAGAACCGCTTATCCCCCAGCTCCACAGCCTCCACCAGCCGTCCGTCCGGCGAAGTGCCGCTGATTTTCATGCCGTGCTCCTCCACAACTTCCCGGAAGTCATTATTGAACTCGTACCGGTGCCTATGCCGCTCGTCGATGCAGTCCTTCTCATAGCACTCCGCCATTTTTGTCCCCGGCACTATCTGGCAGGGATAGCTGCCCAGCCGCAGGGTGCCGCCTTTGTTGATGTCCGCGTTCTGGTCAGGCATAAAGTCAATGACCTTATGCAGGCCGTACTCGTCGAACTCCCCGGAGTTGGCGTCGGCTATGCCGCAGGCATTCCGGCAGAACTCAATGACCGCCACCTGCATCCCCAGGCAGATGCCCAGATAGGGGATGTCCCTCTCCCGGGCGAACCTGGCCGCCAGCACCATGCCCTCAATGCCCCGGCTTCCAAAGCCGCCGGGGATGATAATGCCGTGGGCGTCCTCCAGCTGGGAGGCCACGTTCTCCTCGTCCAGGTTCTCTGAGTCCACCCAGTCAATGTCCACCTTTGCCCCATGCTCGTAGCCCGCGTGGTGCAGGGCTTCCATCACGGAGAGGTAGGCGTCGTGGAGCTTCACGTATTTGCCCACCAGGGCAATCCGCACGTTCCTTTTCCTGCCCCGAATCTTGTCCACCATGCCCAGCCACTCGCTCATGTCCGGCTCGGGGGTGGTGAGGTTCAGCTCCCGGCAGACAATGTCCGAGAACTTGGACTTTTCCAGCATGATAGGGGCCTCGTACAGCACGGGGATGGTCAGGTTCTCAATGACGCAGTCCGGCCGCACATTGCAGAACAGGGCAATCTTTTGGAAGATGCTGGGGTCGTCAATAGGCACGTCCGTGCGCAGGACGATGATGTTAGGGTTAATGCCCATGCCCTGCAGCTCCTTCACAGAGTGCTGGGTGGGCTTGGACTTGTGCTCTCCGGAGCCCTTCAGATAGGGCACCAAGGTCACATGGATGAACAGGGCGTTGCCTGGCCCCACCTCCCGGCTCACCTGGCGGATGGCCTCCAAAAAGGGCTGGCTCTCAATGTCGCCTGCCGTGCCGCCGATTTCGGTGATGACAATATCCGCGTTGTTCTTGCTGCCCACGCTGTAGATAAAGCTCTTGATTTCGCTGGTGATGTGGGGGATCACCTGGATGGTCTCCCCCAGGTACTCCCCCCGGCGCTCCTTGTTCAGCACGTTCCAGTAGACCTTGCCAGTGGTCAGGTTGGAGAACTTGTTCAAATCCTCGTCAATGAACCGCTCATAGTGGCCCAAATCCAAATCCGTCTCCAGGCCGTCCTCGGTCACGTACACCTCCCCATGCTGATAGGGGCTCATGGTGCCCGGGTCCACGTTGATGTATGGGTCCAGCTTCTGGGCAGCCACCTTCAAGCCCCGGGATTTCAGCAGCCGCCCCAAGGACGCGGCTGTAATGCCCTTGCCCAGGCCGGAGACCACCCCGCCGGTCACGAAAATATACTTTGCCATGTTAAGCCTCTCCTTCTTCCACAAAAATTTCCCCGTCGAAGACCCGCACGGCCTCCCCGGTCATAATCACCCGCTGGGGGGTGTAGTTGATAACCAAATCGCCCCCCCGCAGCTTGACGGTCACGTCCTCACCCGCTGGGCAGAAGCCGTTCTCCACCGCCGCCGCCACACAGGCGCAGGCCCCGGTGCCGCAGGCCATGGTCTCCCCGCTGCCCCGCTCCCACACCCGCATTTTCAGGGTATGGCTGTCCAGCACCTGGACGAACTCCGTGTTCACCCGGTCCGGGAACAGGGGGTCGTTCTCGAACTTGGGCCCCAGCCTCTCCAAATCAATCTCCATAGGGTCCCCGCCAAAGACCACGCAGTGGGGGTTGCCCATGGACACGCAGGTAATCACAAACTCCTCCTTTGCCAGGGCCATCTCCACCTTCCGGCCCACCACCCGCTCTCCGGGCAGGTTGACGGGAATGCGCTTGGGCTCAAACTCTGCCTGGCCCATGTCCACAGAGACCGCCGCGGCCTTGCCATTTTCCTCTATGACTGTGCAGGTTTTCACGCCGCTTTTTGTCTCGATTTCCAGCACAGGCTTGCGGGCAATGCCCTCGTCATACAAATATTTGGCCACGCAGCGGATGGCATTGCCGCACATGGCCCCCTCGCTGCCGTCCGCGTTGAACATGCGCATTCTGCCGTCAGCAATGGCAGAGGGACAGATAAGGATAATGCCGTCCCCGCCGATGCCCTTGTGGCGTTCAGAGAGGGCGATGGCAAGGGCTTCGGGGTTTTGTATCTCCTGGCTGAAACAGTTGAAGTAGATGTAATCATTGCCGCAGCCGTGCATTTTGGTAAAGTGAAGAAGCATAGAGACCTCCTAATCAAAGTTATAAAGAGAGCAAGCGCACCACCGCCTGACGGCTCGGGGCAGGCGCTTTCGCCAAGAGCAAGGTATAGGCGGCGGCCGGGGTCCAGGGGGGCTTGCCCCCTG
>CAJTXF010000026.1 GCA_910580045.1 uncultured Eubacteriales bacterium | reverse complement strand
TGACGAAATATTGACTGCACGATATGCGCACCAGATTTAATCAGTACTTCCTTAAGAACCTGTATTCACAGCGGATGGACACAGGATGGACAAGAGATTTTCCCGCTATGAATACAGGTTCTAAGCCAAAGGAGGAATCCAATATGAAATGTCCCAGATGCGGAGCAAATATACCCAGCGGGGCAAAAAGCTGCGGCAGCTGCGGAGTCCAGCTTGCGGCTGGCCAGTACTGCCCCCATTGCGGCAAAGTCATCCCCAAAGGCTCTCAGAAGTGCCCTAAGTGCGGCAGGGCCATTCCTCAGCCGACAGGCTCACAGCCTGCCGGAGCGCGAAAGCCGCTGACAAAGTGCTGGTGGTTCTGGGCAGTGTGCACATTGCTGGTTGTGGGTATTCTGGGCAATTTGGGGAACGCTCTATCAGACAGGAAGAGCCGCAGCCAGGGCGCTGGCCGGGCCACGCCCCCGCCGGCGGCCACAGCGGCACCTTCCCCCACACCGGTGGCAGAGCCTACGGCCAGCCCCAGTCCAACGCCGGAGCCCACAGCCACTCCCTCTCCAACTCCCAGCCCCACACCTTCCCCCACCCCCGTACCCACTTCCACCCCCAGCCCAACCCCTGCACCACAGCCCAGTGAGGAGCCCACTGAGGAGCCCACCCCTCTCCCCACAAAAGCCCCTGCGCCAAAACCGCCCGCTCCCGACACGTCTGCAGCAGACACGCCTGCGGCAGAAAGAAAAATATATATTACGCGTACCGGGAAAAAATATCATTATGATGACAGCTGCAATGGCGGCACATATATTGAATCATCATTAGACAAGGCCATAAAGCTCCGCCTTACGCCGTGCAAAAAGTGCGTAGGATAAAAGCCCTGTCCTGGCATTGGCTTTCCAGGCGTTTCCCAGATAAAAGCAGGCCAGCACCAAAAAACAAAGTCTTCCCCTTGCCGGAGGGCCGCCTGCCCTGTGTGGGTTTTGTGCCTTTTCCGGCCCGGCGCTTTTGACGGCCGCTGACACTGCATTTGACAAACCAGAAGCCGGAGAGTATAATCTAATTTAATATAATATCTCAGAAGGCGCGGAACGTGGCTGTGCGAATCTGTCCGCGCCCTGCGGCCAGATTTGCGTCTGTTCCCACAAACAGCCTGCCATAACAGCACACAGCAAGGAATTCTGACGCCCAAACCGCCCTCCTGAAAAAACCTGCGCGGCCCTTTGTGTGAACAGATTCCGGAAGAAAGAGGCGCTTATATGCCCATCAACAAAGTCATGCTCACAGCACTCAGCCTGCTGTCCTACCCAGAGCTGGACGTGGAAAAAACATACCTGGTGGAGCGGAAGCTGCAGAATCTCACTGCCCGCCGGGCCAGAAAGCCCTGGCTCTACCAAATATGGGAGCACAGTGTCCCCTCCAGCGAAGGGCAGATTCCTATGCGGATTTTTACCCCAAAGCAGCAAAAGCGAGACTCTGTCCTGCTCTTTTTTCACGGCGGGGGCTGGGTGCTGGGCTCAATCGACTCCTATGACGGGATATGCGGGGACATGGCCGCCCAAACCGGCTGCGTGGTGGCCTCGGTAGACTACCGGCTGGCCCCTGAGCACCGCTTCCCTGCCGCGGCGGAGGATTGCTACGCGGCTGCCCGGGAGGTGTTCCTGCACAGCGGCCTGCTGGGCGCCCGCCCGGAGGATATTGTGCTTTTTGGGGACAGCGCCGGTGGGAACCTGGCGGCCGCGGTCTCTCTGATGGCCCGGGATAGGGGGGAGTTTCTGCCCAGACGGCAGATTTTGATTTACCCCGCAGTGGGAAACGACCACTCAGAGGATTCCATTTTCCCCTCTGTGCGGGAAAACGGGACAGGCTACCTGCTGACCTCCAAGCGGGTGCGGGACTTTTTCGCCCTGTACCGCGCCAAAGAGGAGGACCTGGAGAACCCCTATTTTGCGCCGCTGGCCGCGAAGACGCTGGAAAATCAGCCGGACACCCTGCTGATTACCGCGGAATTCTGCCCTCTGCGGGACGAGGGCGAGGCCTATGGGGAAAGGCTGCGGGAGGCGGGAAGCTATGTGGAAATCCATCGGGTTCCGGACGCTCTCCACGGCTATTTCTCCCTTCCGGTCTGGTTCAAGCAGGTCCAAAGGACGTATGCCATGATAAACGCTTTCCTGGAGGAAAACTATGAGCGATAGGAATTATCTGCCCTGGTGGAGGCTGGACAACGCCGCGAAGATATTCCCCTCTACCAGCTCAGCCCATGACTCTAAGGTGTTCCGGTTTTTCTGCGAGCTGGAGGAGCCGGTGGAGCCCGCGGCTCTGCAGAGCGCCCTGGACAGGACTATGGAGCGGTTCCCCATCTACCGCTGTGTGCTCCGGCGGGGCTGGTTCTGGTACTATCTGGAGGACAGCCCTCTGCCTGCCGTAATCCGTCCGGAGGAGCTGCTCCCCTGTTTTCCCATCTACCCCTCCCCCCGGCGCAGCCTGCTGTTCCGAGTGCTCTACTACCGCAGGCGAATCAGCCTGGAGGTGTATCATGTCCTGTCCGACGGGGCCGGGGCGCTGGACTTCCTGCGGGACCTGGTCTATGAATACCTGCGCATCCGCCACCCAGAGGCAGGCTTTCCGGCTGGGGGTGTGCTGACCCCCGGTGTGTCTGAGCAGCAGAAGGAGGCGGACAGCTTTCAGAAATACTATGAGAAGCCTGCCCGGCGGTTTGGCCTCTCCCCCTCTGCCTATCAAATCCGGGGAGAGCGTTTGCCCAAAAACCGGCTGGCCATATTGGAGGGGCGTATCCCCACCAAAGAGCTGCTGGCCTGCGCCCGCTCCCGGGGGGTGACCCTTACCGAGCTGCTCACAGCGGTCCTGCTCCGGGCTGTCCATGACGGGATGCGGGTGCGGGATTGGAAGAAGCCAGCAGCTGTCACCATCCCTGTGAACCTGCGCAATTATTTTCCCTCCTTTTCCTCCCGGAACTTTTTTGCTATCTTTCATGTGCAGTATGATTTTGGCAAAAACCCGGACAGCTTAGAGGCTGTGCTGGCCTCGGTCAAGAGGGATTTTCAGGAGAAGCTCACCGCGGAACAGCTGAAGGCCCAGATGAACAGCCTCTGCGCCCTGGAGCACAATTTCCCCGCGCGGATTGCGCCGCTGCCGCTGAAGGACATTGTACTGCGGTGTGCCAACCGCATGGCCGCCCATGCTGCCACTGTCTCTTTCTCCAATGTGGGTAAGGTCTCCATGCCAGAGGGCACGGAGAAATATATCCGACAGTTCGGGGTCCTCACCTGCGCGGGATGCCTGCAGGCCTGCGCCGTTTCCTTTGGGGACAGCTTTGTCATCACGTTTGCCAGCCCCTTCCGGGCCCGGGAGACAGAGCGGGTCTTTTTTCAGGAGCTCTCCCGGCTGGGGCTGGACATTACACTAACCGCAAATATGGAAGACGAGGTGGAGCAGCATGCTGTTTTGTGAGCAATGCCAAGTACATGTGGAGGGCGCCCTCCACCGCTGCCCCCTGTGCCAGGGGCCTCTCTCCGGCCAGCCAGGGGAAAATGCTTATCCTGTCCTTCCCCAGGCCAAAAGCTCCCTGGGGCTGAGCCTGCGGCTGGCTGCCCTGGCCACTGTGGCGGTGGCTGCTGTGTGTTTTGCCGTGAACTACAGCCTGCCCCACACCGGCTGGTGGAGTGTTTTTGTTTTTGCCGCGCTGGCCAGTACCTGGCTGGTGCTGGGGGTGACCGTCCGGAAACGGGGCAGCCCCATGAAAGCGGTTGTCTGGCAGCTGGGCGTCATTTCCGCTGTCACCCTTTTGTGGGACCTATGTACTGGGTTCGCGGGCTGGTCCCTGGATTTTGTTCTGCCCATTTTTATTCCCTGTGCTCAGCTGGCCGCTTTTATTGTGGTAAAGGCGCTGGGCCTGCGGCCTGCGGAATACCTGTTTTGCCTGACCATCTGCATTCTTGTGGGCTTTGTCCCGCTGATTCTGCTGCTGTGCGGCACGCTGGGCACTGTTTACCCCAGCGTGATATGTGTGAGCATCAGCCTGGTGGCTTTGGCTGGGCTCCTGCTGTTTAAGGGGAAAGAGCTGAAAGACGACGCGGTGCGGCGGCTGCACCTGTAGGCCCATAGGAAAGCAGGCGTTCTCCGCCGCGTATAGGAGATTCCCATTCGTCACAGGGGTTCTGGAGTCAGCCCAGTTCAAAAGGGGTAAATCTTCTTTTGAGCTGGGCTGTTTGTTTGGGAGCCGGTACATACGGATTCTCAAACGTGTTTGCGATACAGCATGCGGTATGGCCAGCGTCAAAAAAGAGAGAGGAGCCCCTTTTATGGGAGCTCCTCTCTTTTTTGATGCTGGTCTGTTTGAGGCTGCGCATTCTCCCAGAAAATTCCTTTGGGTGTGTCCGTTTCGAGGAGCTTTTCGTGTTCCCCCGCCCCACGGGCGGGGGAACACAGAAAATTATCTATGTGGTTTGGACAATCCCATTCCTTTGAAGTTCTTGACAAAGCAGTCCCACCATGTTATAATCTTGGTTATATAACGCAAATTATTTAAGGAGGAAAAGAAAATGCCCCCAAAAGCACGAGTGACAAAGGATATGGTTATTGACGCCGCGTTTGAGGTCGCACGGCAGACAGGCGCGGAAAATATCAGCGCAAGGACAGTATCAGAAAAGCTGAACTGCTCCACACAGCCTGTTATGTACCACTTTGCAACCATTGAGGCGCTGAAAAAGGCCGCTTATGCTAAGGCGGACCGGTTTCATACAGAATACCTGATGAACGCAGAGCCGCATAACATCATGTTATGTATTGGCCTGAACTACATCCGCTTTGCGGTGGAAGAACCCCATTTGTTCCGCTTTCTTTTTCAATCCGGCTTTTCCACCAAAAACAATTTCCTGGAAATGGTGAATTCCCAAGAGCTTGTCCCCATCATCTCAGCCATGCAGGAGGCTATGAACCTGAACACAGAGCAGACAAAGGAAGTGTTTGTTACACTTGCCCTGTTCGTTCACGGATATGCCAGCATCATTACCGGCCATTCCCTGGAATATGATGAAAAAATCATCCGGCTGCATTTAGAGCGGGTATATACAGGGGCAATATTAGCCCTACAGGAGGAAATGAAATGAAGCGGCTATATGAGAAAAGTGCGCTATCCTTTACGCTGGCCTGCATTGCAGCCTATTGCGTCCTGCAGTCGCTGGCCAACCCCCTCAACCAAATCATTGGCGTTCAATACTCCGCAAGCGCCATACTCTGCGCCCTGCAGGCTGTATTCCTTTGGCGGTTTATCCGGCAGAACAGCCTGGTCTGCGGACTTTGCAGGCCCTCCGCTTCGAGCAGGCAGTTTCTCTATTACATCCCTTTGGTTATCCTAATGACACGAAACTTCTGGAATGGGGCTGCCATCAACTTCTCTTTGAGCGAAACAGTATGCTGCATCCTCTGTATGCTCTGTGTGGGTTTTGTAGAGGAAGTGCTCTTCCGGGGCCTTTTATTTCAGGCGCTGGAAAAGGACAGCGTGAACATGGCCATTATCATTTCCAGCCTCACCTTTGGCCTGGGACACCTGCTGAACCTGGTCAACGGCAGCGGCATGGAGCTTGGGGAAAACTTATTGCAGGTAACCGGGGCTATGGCACTGGGCTTTCTGTTCGTCATTCTTTTTTATCGCGGCGGAAGCCTCTGCCCCTGCATAATTGCTCACGCTGTCATCAACATCACCAGTGCCTTTGCAAATGAGGAGGGCCTGACCCTGGAACGGCACATAATTTTCCAGGTGATACTGATTGCTGTTGCTGCTGGGTATGCTTTTGTCCTCACCAAGACACTTCCGAAAAGGGCACGGACAGATGGACGCATTGAAGGGGACGGATGATAAAAATTCCCCTTCGTCAGTTGTTCCCCCCTGCCCCATCCTCCTGCTGGTACTGGATATGCTCCTGATTCTTTTCCGCGTTTCGGCAAAATCCTTCTTTTGAACCACTTGCCCAGCGAGTGGTTCTCGATAGACAAAAAGCCGCCCAGCATGTGTCGGACGGCTTTTGTCTGATGACGGAGCCAGAGATTAGGGCCGGATTTTGTAGCTGACGAAGGCAAAGCGCCTGCTGTCCGGGGCCCAGGAGTTCACGTTGATGGTGCCCTGCCCCCCAAAAAGGGACACCAAAGTTTTCAGGGGGCCCCCAGCTGCGGGCATCAGTTTCAGCTCCACATTTTTGTGGGGCACATGCTCATGGGGCTCCACATCCCCCTTGCGGTAGGCCAGCATTACCAC
Source organism: uncultured Eubacteriales bacterium (assembly GCA_910580045.1). Classification (GTDB taxonomy): domain Bacteria; phylum Bacillota; class Clostridia; order Oscillospirales; family Acutalibacteraceae; genus Acutalibacter. Next base: position 24,701 of record CAJTXF010000026.1, on the reverse strand, counting down.
CCACTGCCGGTCTGGGGAGATGTGGGGGAACCAGATGTTCCACTCCTCCTCAAAGGTCATCTGGACCTGCTCGCTGCCGTCTGCCCGCATACGGAAGGCCTGCATCAGCCCCGCGCGCACAGAGTTGAACCAGATGTACTCCCCGGCGCTGTCGTATTCCGGGCCGTCGTTCAGCCCAGGGGCATGGGTCAGCCGAATCTCCCGGCCGCCCTCGGCAGGGATGGTGTAAATGTCGAACTCCCCCGCCCGCTGGGCGCAGTAGGCCAGGGTTGTCCCGTCCGGGGACCAGCCGTGGAGATAGCTGGGGGCCAGGGGGGTGATAAGCCGGGGCACACCCCCAGCCAGGGGCACGGTGTAGATGCGGGACTGGCCGTCCTCATGGGTGCCGTGGCTTATGGCAATGCTTTTGCCGTCTGGGGAGAGGACATGGTCATTGTTGCAGTTTTGCGCAAAGCCTGTTTCCACTGTTTGGCTCTCCCCTGTCTCCAGGCTGAAGCGGCAGATGCCCCCCTTGCTGTTGTAGAAAAGGAAGCGGCCGTCTGGGGACCAGTTCGGGGCCTCAATAAGATAGTCGAACTCTGCCAGGGTCTCGATTCTGCCGGTCTCCACATCGCAGGTTTGAAGAATGGACTGGTCCCGGGAACGGTCCCAAAGGCTAATGGTTTCTTGTGTCATAATTTCCTCTCAGCTCCTCTTTTTCTCTGTGATTCAGGCTATTATGGTACAAATCCGCTTGGAGAAGACCGGTGCTTTTGCTTCGCAAAAGAGAAGCGCTGCGCGCTTCAGGGCTTCTCCGGATGTCCGCTTGCGGACATTTTAGCATGATGCCCAACCCTTTACAGCAAGGGGAAGAGATTTTGCGCCTCTTAAATTCAGCCGGAAGCCAGGCCCCCTTTACCACAGCCCAAACCTGCCCACCGCCCACCGGATTGCCCGGTAGGGCAGGGTCTCCAGGGCTTTGGCCGCTGCCCCCAGCTGGGCGGGGATATCAATTCCCTGGGGACAGCGAGCCGCGCACTTTCCGCAGGCCACGCACTGCGAGGCGCTTGAGGGCTCCCTGCGCATGGCAGTGCACTGCAGGTAATCCCGGCGGCCAGAGCTCTTGCCCTCCGCGTACATGGCGTTATAGCACCGGAAGGCGCCGGGGATATCCACCCCTTGAGGGCAGGGCATACAGTACCCGCAGCCTGTGCAGCCCACCTGCACATACCGGCTGATTTCCTCCTTCACCCGCTCCAGCAGGGCCCAATCAGAGGGGCCCATGCATCCCGGGGCGCACTGGTCTGCCAGGCGCAGGTTTTCCTCCACCATATCCAGAGAGTGCATCCCCGAGAGCACACAGGTCACCTCCTCCTGGTTGTACAGCCACTGAAAGGCCAGCTGCGCCGGGGTGCGGCCCTGTGAGTCCTGGCGGAACACCTCCTTCGCGGCTTGGGGGAGCAAATCCACCAGCCGCCCACCCCGCAGGGGCTCCATCACAATAACCGGCAGGCCCCGGGCATGGGCAAAGCGCAGGCCCTCTGCCCCGGCCTGAGAGTGCTCGTCCATATAGTTATACTGAATCTGGCAGAAGTCCCAGTCATAGGCCTCCACCAACCGGCAGAACATGGCAGAGCCCCCGTGGTAAGAGAACCCCAGGCTCCGAATCTGCCCAGCAGCCAGCTTCTCCTGGAGCCAGCTGCCCAGGCCCATATCCAGCAGCCGCTGCCAGGTGGCTGTGTCTGTGAGCATGTGTATCAGGTAGAAGTCAATATAGTCTGTGCCCAGGCTGCGCAGCTCCTCCTGAAAGATTTTCTCCGCCCCGGCCACAGACTTGACCAGATAATGGGGCAGTTTGGTGGCAATATACACCTGCTCCCGGCAGCCCAGCCGCCCCAGCAGCTGGCCCAAAGCCGCCTCGTTGCCGGGATACGTGTAAGCTGTGTCAAAATAGTTGATTCCGCCCTGGATGGCAGCGGCCAGCTCCTTCTCCGCCTTATCCAAATCCACTGCCCCGCCTTTTTTGGTGAAGCGCATACATCCATAGCCCAGTCGGGAGATTTCCCTGCCCTTTTTGTCCTTGCGGTACTGCATATGCCAGCCCTCCTTTTGCCTCTATTGTACCAGGCCCAGGGGCAAAAGGCAAGGCCCCGAAAAAACAGCGGGGAGACCTTCTGCTGTCTCCCCGCTGCTTTGCCGTAGTTTTAATGGGCTGTCCCGCTCACCAGCACAATGCTGGAATCCCCTTTCCGGGCCTGCTCCAGCACAGCCTGGGCCAGCTGCTGGAAGGTGCTGTGGGAGGATGACGCCCCGGTGATGGCGTCGATTTGCCCCTGGCCTTGGCCCTCCAAAAGCTGGCTGGCGTAATTCCGGGTGTACTCATTGGGATAGGTGCCGTTGGAGTGGAGCATATTCTGCATATAGGCATTATCCCAGCTTTTGATAAACCCGCTGGCATTCTCCGCGTTGTACTCCACGGACACAATGCTGCCGCCCTTGACCAAAATGGTGATATACTCCCGCCAGCCGTGGCTGTACTGGGCCATCTGGGCTGTATAGTATCCGTCCTGGAGCGCCTCCTGCTCCCCGCAGGCAGACAGGGACAGGGCCAGCAGCAGGGCAAAAAGTATGGCTGTTATCCGTTTCATCTGCTGGATTTCTCCTTCAAAATAAATTTCTGCACCTGGGCCTGAAGGTCCCCGGCCTCTCTTGCCAAAGAGCCGCTGGACTGCTCTGTCTCCTCCGCGTTCTGCAGGTTCCGGTCCGCAATGGCAGAGATGGCGGCAATCCGCTCCTCCATCACAGCCAGGGCGCTCTCCTGGCCCTGCACTGCCGCGGCCAGCTGGTCAGAAATAGTGCTGATTTGGGCAGAGACATCAGAGATGGCCCGCAGAGAGCCTGCCGTACCCGCGGTCAGCTCCACCCCGTTCTGGATGATAGCCTTTGTGTTGTTGACCATATCCGTGGCGCCCTGGGCAGCCTCCGCGCTTTTGGCGGCCAGCTGCTTCACCTCATTGGCCACCACCGCAAAGCCCTTCCCGGCCTCTCCGGCCCGGGCGGCCTCTACAGAGGCGTTCAGGGCCAGGATGCTGGTCTGGAAAGCAATGTCCTCAATATCCTTCGCGGTCTTGGTGATTTGCTGGGCATTGGCGCTGATGTCATCCATTGCAGAGGACAGGGCCTCCATCTGCTCATTGGCCCGGTATATCCGCTGGGTAATTTCTTCTGTCTGGGCACGGGTCTGGCTGGTGCTGCCGCTTACATCCGCCAGCCTCTCTTTCACATTGCCCACCTCATGGACCAGTTCCTCGGTGGACTGGTTCTGCTCCAAAGAGGCCTGGTGCAGCTGTACGGACTGGCCGCTGAGCTGGGCCGCCATGCCGGTCAGCCGGTCCGCCGCGGCCCGGAAGCCCAGCAAAGTCTGATTCATGGACTCGGTGATGGTGTACAGGCTGTCCCGAATCAGCTCAAAATCCCCCTGGTACTCCACCTGGGGCCCAGCGCGCAAATCCCCCTGGGCCATCTGGGTCAGCACCTGCTGGATATCGGATATGTACCGGTTCACGCTCTCCAGGGTGGTGTCCAGGGTCTGGGTCATTACCTCCAGCTCATCGCCAGTGTGCACAGGAAGCACCTCTGTGTGCAAATCCCCGTTGGCCAGGGCTACCATCCGCTCTGTCACCCCCTTGACCGGGTGAGAGATGGAGCGGGCCAGGCGCAGCACCAGCAGGATGGAGATGACCAGCACCCCAAAGGTCGCGCCCACAGAGAGCCACATGGCCCCGTTGATAAAGGAGCTGTAGTCTGACTGGGGGATTTGGATGACCAGAGACCACTGGGTGCCCCGAATGGGGGAAAAGGCCACCAGCATCTGCTCTCCCTTAATGGGAAACTCAGCTGCCCCGGTCTCGCCGGTGGTGATTCGCTCCACAGCTGTCTCGCTGCCGCCGCAGAGCTGGGCCAGGGTGCTTTCCCCCAGTGCCAGGGCCTGGTCCGGATGGCCGGTGACCAAGCCCTCCTGGTTGACCATATAGGCCCTGCCGGTCCTGCCCAGGTTGATGCTGCTGATAACATCATTCAGGGTATCATATTTATATACGCCCACCACATAGCAGGCTGTCTCCCCCTCCGCTTTCACCGGCATGCCCATTGTGATGCCCAGCTTGCCCTGATAAATGGTGGAGGAATCTGTGGTCAGATTATCCGTCTCGCTCAAAAGGGACAAGAAATCCCTCTCCAGGCTGGCAGGGGCCCCCTCCAGCCCCTGTATCAGCTGTCCGTCCAAATCATACAGGGCAATGGAGTGAAACTCGTAGATTTCAGCCGCCTCTTGCAGCTCGGCCTTTCGGGCCTGGGCGTCTGCCCCAATCAGCTGGGGGCTGCTGGCAATGGTCATCATCCGGTCAGCCAGCATATGGATGTTGGCCTCCACAGTTTTTGCCGACTGGCGGGCCATAGGCTGCAGGCTGTCCAGCAGGATATTTTTTGCAAGTGACTGCATGGCCAGTGCCATGATTCCGCAGCACACCACCACTAAAATCAAAATATTCAGCGTTGTGCTCCGCAGTATCCTTCCGTTCAGGCTTCGTCTTATCCCCTGGCTGGCAGGGGCCGCTTGCTTTCCTGTCACGTTCCGCTCGCTCCTTTTCCTGATGTTATTTCGTGAACACACAAAACAAAAGCCGCACGTCTCCCCGGGCCCAGAGGGAGTGGGGAACCCTGGGCCAGGGCAAACGATTGACTTTAATATCAGTATAGCATATATTGCCGGAAAATGGAAGTGCTTTTCCCCAGATTCTTTTTTCATTCCCCGCAAAAATGAAACCGCCCTTTTTGCGGGCCGTAACTTTGCAGGGCAGTCTGCCTGGCCTTAGGAGCTGTATTCGCAGCGCAGCGAATGGGCGGAAAAGCCCCTCGCCCCTGCGTTATCCCCCGCTATGAATATAGGTGCTTAACCCTGGTTCGGCACCTGGAAGAAGGAGAGGGCGGTGTCATCCCGCCGCATAAACAGCAGGCCAAAGGAGCCGGGGCCGCAGTTGCAGGCAATGGCTGAGGAGGCCCGTTTCAGATAGACTCGCTCAAAGGGGCAGTACTGGCGCACCAGCTCCTGAATATACTCCAGCTTTTTCTCGTCCATGCCGCAGTATGTGATAAACAAAATCCGCTTATCAATATTTCTGGTGTCCAAAAGCAGCTGCCGGACATAGCTTTTGGCTGTCCGGGTAAAGCCGCCCATCTTCATGCCGCCCACCACCATCTTGGACTTTTTCAGCACAAAAACCGGATGGAGCAGCAGGCTGTCGCAGAGGACCTGGATTTGTTTGGAAATCCGCCCGGACTGGCGCAGCAGCTGGGTGTCGTTTATCAAAAAGGCGGAGGAAATGAACCGCTCCATACGGTTCACGGCCTCAATGATATCCTCTTTGCCCGCGTGGTGCTCTGCCATATACGCGGCGCACAGCACCACCAGCCCCATGCTGCTGGACAGATGGCCAGAGTCAATTACCGTCACGTTCTCGAAGGACTTGGCCGCCTCGCAGGCGTTCTGATATCCCGCGCTTACATGCTTTGCCATAGAGATGTGGATGATGTTCTGGGCCTCTGTCAGCTTTTCCGCGAAGAAGCGCTCATAGTCCTCCACCTCTGGGGGCTGGGAGCTGCCCCGGCGCCCCTCCATAATATGTATCAGCAGTTCATCCGGGTTCAGCTCCTGTTCATCCAGGAAGCGGCCCCCATCTGTGCACACATAGTACGGGCACACAGAGATGCCGAACTTTGCCCTCAGGGAAGATGGCAAATCGCACACGCTGTCTGTTGTGACCAAAACAGAGCGGCGCTTCACCTGCTCAAAAATCAGGATGTCCTTTTCAATGTCCGCCTGGCTGGCCTCCTCGTTCAGGTGTACCAGCTCTTTGGGCAGCAGGCTCAGCACAGCGGCCTCCAGCAGGGCCCCGCTGACCGGCTTGGCCAGATAGCCGCTGAACCCCTCTGTCCGGTAGAGCAGCTGATTGTCGCTGCCCGCGTTGGCTGTCAGGGCAATCACCGGCACATCCAGGCACAGGCCCACAGGCTGGGCCCGCAGGGCGTGCAGGCACTGGATGCCGTCCATCTCAGGCATCATATGGTCCATCAGGATGCAGTCATAGTGATGGTCCTGGGTCAGCCGCAGGCACTCAGCCCCGCTTTTTGCTGTGTCAATTTGGATTTTGGTGGAAGAGAGCAGCTTGCTGACCACCATCAGGTTCATGTCATTGTCATCCACCACCAGCACATGGGCCTCTGGGGCCTCAAAGCTCTGGTGATACTGCTCTCCCTGGTGGCTCTTTGCCCGGGAGGCCAGGGTAAAGGTGCCCAGCTCTTGGCCGTCCACAATATCCTGGTCCAGCCGGACAATAAATTTTGAGCCCTTTGTGTACACGCTGTTCACGCTGATTTCCCCGCCCATCATGTCCACCAGCTGCTGCACAATGGAAAGGCCCAGGCCGGTGCCCTCAATATAGCGGTTTTTCTCCTCATCCACCCGGCGGAAAGCGTTGAAAATATAGGGGATGTTCTCCTTTTTGACCCCCTGGCCCGTGTCCTCCACAGAGTACCAGACCCGCACCCGGTTGAGAGACTGGCGCTCGCACCGGACAGAGAGGGTCACAGTGCCCTCGCTGGTGTACTTGACCGCGTTGTTCAGCAGGTTGATAAGAATCTGCTTAATGCGCACCTCGTCCCCGCAGAGCATACTGGGGATGGAGGGGTCCACATGGAGCTTGAACTCCAGGCCCTTTTCTTTGGCCTTTATCCATATCATATTCACAATCTCAGAGAAGAGGGCCCCGGTCTCATAGGACACGTTTACAATCTCCATCTTCCCGGACTTGATTTTGGACAAATCCAGCGTGTCATTGATAAGGGTCAGCAGCAGCTTGCTGGCCCCCTGGATATTCCTGGCGTTCTCGGCCACATCCTCTGGGATGTCCCCTCGCAGGATAATCTCGTTCAGGCCGATGATGGTGTTGATAGGCGTGCGTATTTCATGGCTCATGCTGGAAAAAAAGTGGTTCTCCGCCCGGTTCAGCTCCTCAATCTCCTTCTTCTGCTGTTGAGAGAGGGCGTTCTCCTCCTCATACATCCGGTTCAGGAACATGAGCAGCACACTTGTCAGCAGCCCCACCATCACCACAGAGAAGGCAGAGTCAAAGAAAGAGGCCTGCTGGGTGCTTTGGGCCGCCAGCTCCGGGAAATAATAGGCCGCCCCATAGCACAGCAGGGTCTCTGCCATACACAGGGTGAAGAACACCGCCATGCGCCTGCCCCGCAGGGTGATGCACACATAGATAAAGCAGAAGATGAACCACTCCGGCACCCCGCTGTAGAACCCGCCTGCCGAGAAAAAGCTGAGGGGGAACAGCAGCAGAAGAAGCACCGAAATGGCCGTGGCCCCTGCCTGAATCCGCTCCTTCTGGATGCTGACCTTCACAATAATCCCCATTGCCGCCAGGCTTACCGCCAGGGCCAGGATATTCCAAATGCTCCTGCCCATAGGCAGAATCAGCGCCAGCGCGGCCATGCAGGTGACCGTTACAATACGGAACATCCGGTCCCGCAGGCTGATACGGTGGTCGTTGATAATTGCGAACCATTTTTTTATCACGGGTCCTCCGTCCCTTTCACATGGTATTGGTATTGCAATAGCGGGTGTTCACATAAGCTGGACACAAGGCTTTTGCGCCGGTTCCCGGCAGATTCAGGGCAAAAAAATCCCAGACGTACCTGCTGTACTTCAGATTTTTTTACCCGGAAGGCGGCTGAAACCGGCGGAAAGACCTGTGTGACTCCTTATGGGAACACGGCCTAGATATGCTCCAGCTGGGCGCACAGGGCCTGGTGGGCCTCCAGCAGGGCAGTGTGGTGGGCCTGGATAAAGTCTCCGTCCCCTCTCTTCCCTGCCAGCTCCAGCTCTTTGGCCTGGGCGGAGAGGCCCTCTGCCCCAATGGTCAGGGAGGTGCTTTTCAGGGCGTGGACCTTTACAGCATACTCTGTCCAGTCCCCGCCCTCATACAGGGCGGCGATTTCCTCACGCTTGCCCTGCCCCTGTTCCCGGAACATGGTGAGCATTTCCCGATAGAAATCCTCGTCCCCAGCGCAGTAATCCAAGCCCATCTGCACATTCACGCCTGCGTCAGCAAGCTCCCCAAAGGCCGGGCTGGCCCCGCCTTCCGTCTGAGGGTCAGGGCTTTCTGTGTGAGCGGCTTCCTCTGCCAGAGGGTGTGGCTCCAGGGCAGGAATCACAGCCTCCTCCTGGGGCAGGATACTCTTGCCGGGGTTTTTGCTGTACTCTATCCGGTCCTTAGGCAGCACCTTGCGCAGCACCCGCTCCAGAATGGTCCGGTCAATGGGCTTGGGCACAAACTCTGTAAACCCTTCGCTGCGGAACATCTCCCGGGCGCCGCTGACCGTGTTGGCGGTCAGGGCAATCACCGGCAAATCCTGATACATGCCGCCCCCCAGCTCCCGAAGCCGTTTCAGGGTGGCAACCCCGTCAAACCCGGGCATCATATGGTCCAGGAAGATAATGTCATAGGCTGTGTCCTCACACAGGGCCAGGGCCTCCCGGCCGCTCAGGCAGGTGTCTACCTCAATGCCGTAGCTGCCCAGCACCCCTTTGGCCACAACCAGGTTCATCTCCTCGTCATCCACAGCCAGGGCCCGCACCCCTTTGCAGGTAAAGGGCTTGCGGCCCGCGGCCTGGTCCTCTGCAAAACCCCGCTCGCCGGTCTCCCCATTGAGCAGGTTGGCAACAGACAGGGCGGAGAAGGGCTTATGTATTACCAGCAGCTTGCTGCCGCTGGCCAGGGAGAACTCCCGCTCCGCAATGATGATAATCCGCTGGGTTTCAGCCAGCTCCTCATAGTACTCCGGGTTTTCCTCATACTCCGGCTGGGCAATGAACACATGGCTCAGGGTATAGCTCTGCTGCAGGCGGAGCAGGCCCTCAAAATTATGGGCCTGATACCCTTTGACCCCAAGCCCCTGCATCAGGCTCAGGATAAGCCCGTCATAATACCCCCGGACCTCGTCGCAGGAATACTTTTCCGGCTTAAAATAGCACCCGATGCACAGCTCTTCCGGCCGGTCAAGCACAATGCAGGGCCCCTGGTCCGCCACGCCCTGGGGAATCACAATATGGGCATGCAGGCCCTGCTGGGTTTTGCTGGCAAAATGGATAAAGCCCCCCATTGCGTTCAGCAGCCCCCGGGCAATGGGCAGCCCCAGGCCAAGCCCGCCCGCAAAGCGGTTGCTTCCTGTGTCAGCCTGGTAAAAGTCGTCATACATCTTGGTCAGCTGGGCGTCTGTCATGCCAATGCCCGTGTCGTGGATGTCAATAATCAGGTTGATGCCATAGTCCTCCCACCGGTACCCGATGCGGACGTTTACGCCCCCCTCTTCCGTAAACTTTACGGAGTTATCCACCAAAATTTTCAGCACATGGGATATTTTCTCCGCGTCCCCCACCAGCATGGCAGGGACCTGGGGGTTGATGTCAAACACCAGCTCCAGATGGGTCCGGTTGGTCTGCAGGGCAGTGGATGTGATAACATCATTGAGCACAGAGGTTATCATATATTCCTCATTGGCGGGGGTCAGGGTGCCTGCCACAATCTCTGTATAGTCCATCATGTTGTTGATTTGGCTGGACAGCCGCTTGCCCGCTATCTTGATAGAGGATATGTCCGAGCGGACCTCTGGAGGAAGCTCTTTGCCCAAAGCCACCTCGCTGATGCCGATGACCATATTGATGGGGGTGCGCAGCTCATGAGAGACATTGGACAAAAAGACAGCGTTCTGCTTGCCCACAGTCTCCAGCTCCGCAAAGACGCCCTCATACCACTTGCGCTGGGCAGCCCGCCGGGTAATCCAATATCTGGCAAGAGAGGTACCCCCAAACACCACAATAGCCCCCAGTCCCAGGCGCAGCATGTCCTGAGGGGGCATGGAGGGGGTGATGGTGCGCAGTATCAGGAAATGATACAGCAGCGCCAGCACGTACAGGGCCACTGTCACATGGAGAATCCACTTCTTATTTAATATAAACAGGGAGAAGACCATAATCCCGGCTATGGCGGGGATATCGAACAGGCTGGTTGCGTGCACGCTGTAGAAAAAAAACTGCAGCAGCAGCAGCCCGGAACACAAGGTCTCATAAATGGTGGCTGAGCCCACCCTGGCAATATGCAGAAACCACACGCTGAAACAGCCCGCTGTCACCAGCGGGACAATCCAGAACTCCCACAGCATAAAAATTGTGAGCAGGTTCAGCACAGTGCTGAAAATCGTTGTAACGACAGCAAGCAGCAGGTGCCTGCTGGTCTGGTCCTCGGCCCTCATTGCTTCTCCAGCTCCTGGGCGACCCGCCTCTGCAGCTCTTGGGGCTGGAAGGGCTTTTTCAGATAATTCACCGCCCCCAGCTTGATGGCGCTGAGCACATCATCCTCTAACCCAGACGCGGTCAGGAAGATGACAGGGATTTCGCCCACAAACTCCTTCATCCGCTGGAATGTGACAAAGCCGTTCATCTTGGGCATTTCAATGTCCAGCAGGACCAAATCCACCTTCTCGTTTTTCAGGATATGCAGCGCGTCCATCCCGGAGCCTGCCAAAAGCACATCATACTCCTTCCTCAGGATAATCTTTGTCCTGGTCAGGTTCATCTCGTCGTCATCTACCACTAGAATGCGTTTCTGCATTTTTGGACTGCCTCCTTGTTTTATTGCTTGATAGTTGCAGGGCATACAATATATTATAATAGACGCCGCCAGGAAAATCAAGTCTATATTCCTGCTCCGAAATTAAAAAAACAGGGCTGGGAGTGTCCCGGCAGTTGGAGTAAATCCTACATTCTCTGTTGTTTCCGGGTGTTCCATAGAGGGAGCCGCTGCTCCCCTGGGTTCTTCTTTCCGGCGCTGGTCCTGGGCAGAGGGGAAAGACTCCGGCAGGCTCTCAGGCCAAAAGATTCCTCATCCTTATGCAAATCCCTCTTGACTCTAGGAGCCCGCCTATGGTATACTGTGCGTGCAGATGTAGTTTTATCCCTCCCCTTTTTTCCATTCGCGATGGTCTGGGGAGGGTTTCTTTTTGCCTGTTGGGCTCTGCCTTTGGCTGCGGGAGAGCCCAGCAGGGGCAGGGATTCCCCTGCTGCAATCTGGTGGGCCCGGTGCTTGTCCATATACCCTGCACTCCGCTGGCTTATACCAAGTCCCGGCAGCTATCTCCCCAATATCCCCGCAAAAGCGATACCACTCCCCCTGCCGGGTAATGCCGATGGGGATGGGCGCAAACCGCTCTGCGTCCATGTGCCGGATGATTGCGGAGGCTGACTGTAATGATACGTCATGCTCCGGCGAACAGCCCCCAAAGAGCACGGCAATTTTTCTGCTTCCTTTTCATGGCAGAACCTCCCTGGTTCCCAAATACTCCTCCAAACATAGCCCCTGCTCATACATCTCAGTGGCGGCCTCCACCCCCACATAGCGGTAGTGCCAGACCTCCTCCACCGTGCCGGTGATGTCCGTCTTGCTGCCAGGATACCGGAAGATAAACCCATACTTCCAGCTGTTCTCCTGGAGCCAGAGAAACACATCATAGGTGTCCCCCTCCACGTCCACTGCCAGGCCCAGCTGGTGCTCGCTGGTCCCGGGCAGGGCCACCCACTGGCCTGCCTCTGCCACTGCATCCGCCTGGGAATACCCCTGGGATTTGTACTTGTTCACTTCATCGTCATAAAGCCGCTGCTGCTCCTCCTGGGTCCGGTACCCAGAGATTACCCGGGGCAGCTGCTCCCAGTTGCCCTCTCTGGCTGCCTCAAACATCTCCATCAGGGGCTCATAGACGCGCTCGTCCACCTGCTCTCCTCCGGGCAGCTCTTTCAGATTCACCGTGTACCCCACTGGCACTGGGTTCCAGCGGTTCACCAGCCGCAGGCTCCAGTCCGTGCCGTCCTGATAAACTGGCTGGGGCGGCTGCTGGGACTGGGCGTCTCCCTCCCCGGGGGCAGACTCGCTGGATTCCCCCAGGGCCAGGCTGGGCAGATCCCCCCTCTCTGGCGGCGGCAGCTGACTGCGCCAGTCAATGCACCCCATTGCCCCCAAAACCACCAGCAGGAGCCCACAGGCCCCGCCCAGCAGCCAAGCCGGGAGAGGGCTCCTTTTGTGCCTCTGCTGATATCTGTGCCTGCGTGCCATTGCTCTCTCTGTCATGTTCGATTCCTCCTAAATAAAAGAATAAGCGTTCCCATCTGGCATTGTAGTAACCGCAAGGGGCTTTGCCGCCCCGTTAACTACATCATACCAGATGGGAACGCTTGGTTCTTTAACATGAAGTTGTGGTTTTCCTAAGATAATCCTAAGATTGCCCGGGCAGGGTGATGGTGAACGTCACGGTTTCATCCCGGCTCTCCGCTGAAATACTGCCCCCATGCAGGGTGACAATCTCTTTCGCAATGGCCAGCCCCAGCCCGGCCCCGCCTGTGCCGGAGGTGCGGGCGTTGTCCAGCCGGTAGAACTTTTCAAACAGGGCAGCCAGCTTTTCCTGGGGAATGGTCCTGCCCTGGTTGAGAAACCGCAGCACCACCGCGCCTGCCTGCTCCTCTGCTGAAACCAAGATTTCTGTGTGGGGATAGCTGTAAGCAGCGGCGTTTTTCAGCACATTCTGGAACACCCGGGCCAGCTTGTCCGAATCCCCTGGGACAGTGAGGGTCTCGCTGGCCTGGAGACGGACGGTGTTGCCGTTTTTCTCCAGCATGGGCAGCAGCTCGTCTGTGAGCTGCACCAGCAGATAGTACAAATCCACCGGCTCCTTCTGCACCACAATCTGCTGCAGGTTATACCGGGTGATGTCGAAAAACTCGTTTATCATCTTCTCCAGCCTATATGCCTTGTCCAGGGTGATGCGGGTATACTTGGCCCGCTGCTTTGGGGGCATGTCCTGGGCCTCGTCCAGCAGGCTCAGATAGCCAATCACAGAGGTGAGGGGGGTCTTTAAGTCGTGGGCCAGGTAGGCAATCAAATCGTTTTTCCGGGTGGTCTCCTCTTTCAGCCTGCGCTGGTTTTCCAGCAGGGCAGACTTGATGTCCGAGAGCTGGGCGGCAATCTCCGCCTGCTCTTTTGGGAACACCTCCACCGCGTCCCTCTGCCCCTCCATATAGGCCCGCAGCCTCTGGCTGATGTCCGTGACCGTCCGCTTTTCCCGGTGTCTGCCCGCCAGCTGTGCGGTGAAAAAGACAATCCCCAGCCAAACCAGGGTGATGGTGAGAAAAACACCCAGCAGCGCGGGTTTCAGGCGCCTCCAATCAAGGATGGTATGCACCTCCGCCCAGCCCTCGGCAGGGTAATAATGGGATTCTGTGATTAGAAAAGTCTCCTCAAACCAACGGACAAACACCCCGTCCAGTCCGCTGTCCACCAGAAAGAACAGGGCCGAGCAGGCCGCGAACCCAGCGGTCAGCAGCATGAGCAGCTGAAAGATTTTTGCAGCGTTACGTTTCAATTTTATACCCCACTCCCCATATGGTTTTAATGTACCCAGCGCTCTCCCCCAGCTTCTCCCGCAGGTGGCGGATGTGCACGGTGATGGTGTTGTTGGACTTGGTGTAGTACTCGTCCTGCCAGATTTTGTGGAAGATTTCCTCCCCGCTGACCACCTGGCCCTTGTTTTCCAGCAGAACCCGCAGGATGGAGAACTCAGTGGGGGTCAGAATCAGGGGGGCCTCATTCAGCAGGCACTGGTGGGTCTTCACGTTCATGCAAAGCCCCGCGTACTCCAGATTCTCTGCCTCTGGGAGCCCTGCCCCAGGGTTATAGCGCTTATACCGCCGCAGCTGGGCTTTCACCCTGGCCACCAGCTCCAGGGGACGGAAGGGCTTGGTGATGTAGTCGTCCGCGCCCAGGGTCAGGCCGGTGATTTTGTCCGTCTCTTCCACCTTTGCGGTGAGCATGATGACCGGGTAGGTGTGCTGCTCCCGGATTTTCTGGCAGATGGCAAAGCCGCTGGTGCCAGGAAGCATAACGTCCAATATGGCCAAGTCCAGCTCTGTGGATTCTATACAGGCCAGGGCCTCTGGGGCTGTATAGAATTTGTACACCTGATAGTCCTCGTTTTTCAGGTATAGCTCCACCAAATCCGCGATTTCCCTTTCGTCGTCCACCACCAGAATTTTCTCCGGCATACCTGCCACCTCCTATCCCCTCTTATTTTACCAAATCCCTGCCTCTGGGGCAATAGGGAAACTCTTGAGAAAAGATTAAGATTGCAGCCGCAGCATTCCCCCCGCCGCTTTCAGCTGGGCGGCTTCCTCTTATCCGTCAAGATGTTTTGCCCTTCTTAACAAAAAAAGAGGAGCCCGTTTTCCACGGCGCCCCTCCATTTTTTCAGCCCGGCTCAGCCCCTATATTGCCCCCTGCAGCGCCCCTTTCTCGTCATAATACTTTGCCTGGGCCCTCCAAAGCCGCTGGTAGGCTCCGTCTTCCTCCACCAGCCTATCATGGCTCCCCAGCTGCACCAGCCGCCCCTTCTCGAACACTGCTATCCTGTCGCAGAACCGGCAGGAGGACAGCCTATGGGAAATGCAGACCGCGGTCTTCTGCCCAGCAATCTCCCCAAAGCGCCGGTACACCTCATACTCCGCAATGGGGTCCAGGGCCGCGGTGGGCTCATCCAGCACCAAAAACGGGGCGGATTTGTACAGGGCCCGGGCAATGGCAGTCTTCTGGGCCTCGCCGCCGGAGAGCTCCACGCCGCTCTTGTCAAAGTCCTTGTTGAGATAGGTGTCCAGGCCCTGGGGCATGGACTGCCTGCGCTCCTCCAGCCCGGCCTGGACCAGGGCCTCCTCCACAGCGGCCCTATCATACTTCATGCTGGCTGCCACTGCCTGGCCCAGAGGGAAGGAGAACAGGTGGAAGTCCTGGAACACCACAGAGAACAGGGCCATATACTCCTGATAATTATACTTTTTGATGTCAATGCCATTGAGGGTGATATACCCCTCTGTTGGGTCGTAGAGACGGCAGAGCAGCTTGGTCATGGTGGTTTTGCCGCTGCCGTTGCGCCCCACCACTGCCAGGCGCTCGCCGATTTTCAATGTCAGGTTCAGATGGCGGATTGCCCAGTCTGTTGTGCCAGGATATTGGAATGACACATCATGGAACTCAATCAGGTAGTCATTATCCTCCCGCTTCTCCGTGGGCAGGGTCCCCTGGTATTTGCGGTTGGGCATGTCCAGGAACTGGAAGGTGCTGCGCAGGTGGGGCACATTCGCCGCCAGGGCGGAGAAGCCGTCAACGAGCTTCTGGAAATTCGCGGCAAACTGACTCACAGCCCCCGCGCAGAGCACCACGCTGCCCAGCTCAATGGCCCCGCACCAGGCCTTCGCCGCCACCACCAGATAGGCCGCGCAGCTGATAAGATACGGGAACGCTGTCTGGCCGCCGGTCACGGCCAGGAAGTTCTTCTCAGCCCTCCACAGGCTATGCACAATCTCCCTGTCGCTCTCCTCCACCGCATGCCTGGCCATAGGGGCCTCCCCATAGAGCCGCACATCCTTGCCCTGCTTGTGGTCCCCGGCAAGAGTGCCGCGGAAATAGGTGAAAAGCCGGTTGGCCAGGGTGGCGCTCTTGGAAAAATCCTCCAGCGTGCTGCCTAAGAGCTGGGCGCACTTTTTGAACACCAGGCAGGAGGCTCCCATAAGCCCTGCCAGCAGCAGCGCCCCCCAGGGGGAGGCCAGCACCCCGGCAAGCCCCTCCGCCTTCTGGGCCGGGGCCGCGAACAGCCCAAAGGCCAGGGCAGCAGAGCCCATGACCCCCACCAGGCTCTGGGGGTACTCCTCTATGGCAAAGCAGAGCTTCCCCAGGCCCCAGCCCTGCCAATTCTGTAGCTCGCGCATCTGCTCCAGGTGCTCATGGACTCGGGTATCCTCCACGTCCTCATAGTCCATGCTCAGCAGCTTCTTGGTATAGACCATAGAGATGCTATGGTACGACATGGCGTTCCTGGCGTCCATGCGCCGCTGCAGCAGGCTCCCCAACAGGGTGAGCAACAGGTTGCTCACTGCTGCCAGCGCTGCCAGCCAGATAAGCCTCTGAGGCTCCCGGGGGCCTGCCAGCTCGTTCAGCAAGAGCCCGGAAAAGTACAGGTTCACTAAGGGCGGCACAGCCTTCACTGCCGAGGCTGCCCCTCTGTAGGCCAGCAGGGGGCCCATGCCCTGGCGAATCAGCAGCCTGTATCCCCGGATGGTCAGGCCCACATCCTCCTTAAACTGGCTCCACTTCTTCATATCCAAGCCCTCCTTCCTCCCCGGTGGGGTTCCCACGGTAATAGGCGCTCTGTATCTCATAGAGCTCATAATATTTTCCCCGCTTTTCCAAAAGCTCCCTGTGAGAGCCCTCCTCCACTATCTCCCCATGCTCCAGGAACAGGACCCTGTCGCAGAAGCGGGTGCTGCTCAGCCGGTGGGAGATGTACAGGGACGCTTTCCCCGCGGTAAGGCCGCTGTACTTTTCGTACAGCTCCGCCTCGGCAATGGGGTCCAGGGCCGCGGTGGGCTCGTCCAGAAGGATGATTGGGCCGTCCTTGTAGAGAGCCCGGGCCAGCATCAGCTTCTGAACCTCCCCGCCGGACAAATCCACGCCCTCGTGCCAGATGTACTTCATCAGCTTTGTGTCCAGGCCCTTTGGCAGGGACTCCGCCTTCTCCCTGAGCCCGGCCAGCTCCAGGCAGTCAATGACCCGCTGCCGGTCCGGCTTATCTGAGAGGGCCACATTCTCCTCCAATGAGTAGGCCCGCGCCCCGGACTCTTGGAACACAGCGGAGAACAGGGTATAGTATTCCTCCCGGTTGAACTCCGTGATAGGGATACCGTCCAGCAGGACCTGCCCCTCTGTGGGGTCGTATAGCCCGCAGAGGAGCTTTACCAAAGTGGATTTCCCCGCGCCGTTCAGGCCCACCAGGGCGGTTTTCTCCCCGGTCCTGAGGGTCAGGCTCACATGGTGCACGCTGTCGGCTTCTGCCCCGGGGTAGCGGAAGGACACATCCTTCAGGATTAGCTCATGGTCCCGCTTTTTAGGCAGCGGGCGGCCCCCCTCCCGGCGGAAGCGCTCGGGCCAATCCAGAAACTCCCGGAACGCGGCCAGCTGCAGATGCTCGGTGTAGAGGATGGAAAACTCCTGCAGGCAGGCCATCAGCTGGCCGGAGAAATTGCCCACTGCCCCAAAGTACAGCACAAACGCCGCCGCGTCCACACTGCCTGCCACTGCCCCGGAGAGCAGCCAGGCATAGGCCCCGCCCTCCCGCAGGAAGGTGATAAGGGCGTCCGCGGCATCCGCGGCAAATTCCACCCAGCCCTGTTTTGAGGCCCAGCCCAGCCTCAACCGGAAAAAGCTCTGGTACAAATCCAGCAGCCAGCGGGACATGCCAAACAGCCGCACATCCTTTGCGTACCGGTAGTCCCCGGCCTCCCGGTCAATATAGCGCATTTTCCGCTCCAGGGGGGTCCAGTTGTCCCGGTTCCGGAACACCCAGCCGCTGGCCCCCCGCCGGGTGAAAAATCCCAGGCAGGTCAGCGCCCCTACGCCAGCCATCAGCCAGGGGCTCAGGCCCCAGAGCACTGCCCCGTAAGCAGCCAGCCCCAGGCAGGCCCCCAGCAGCCGCCGGAGGGTCCGGTAGGTTTCCTCCCCGGCAGCCCCGTTGTTGTTTATCACCTCACCCTTTTTGCCTGCCGCAGTGAGGAAGGCCTGGTCCTCCCCATTGGGATAGTCCGTGGTCAGCAGCTTCTGGTCAGACATCAGGGAGAGAATCTCCCGGGGGCGTATCAGATGGCGGCTGTCTATGTGCTCCTCTGCCAGCGCCCGGCCTGTCCCGCAGGCCATAACCCCCAGGGCCAGCAGCAGTACCTCCGCGCACAGGCGCTCAAAGCTCACCCCCTGGCCCAGCAGGGCAATGATTCGGCTGGGAAGCAGCATGGCCAAAAATGGGGCGGCGGTCTGCAGGATAACGGCCAGGACGGACCAGAAATAGATGGGGCGGAAATTTTCCCAGGCAACGCGGAGCAGGAAATGGATGTCGCTCCCCATAGAGTACCTGGGTTTTGGTTTTGCTCCTTTGTTCATGACGCTCTCGCTCCTTTCTCCTCTACTCTAGAGTCTGTTTGAAAACTCCGAAACAATGTCTGTTTTGCCCAGAAATGGTGTTTTCAGCGTCAAAAATCCTCGAAAGGCGGCAGCATTTCTTGCGGTTTTTTTCCTTGAAACCACTCATTTCTGGACAAACATCCAGCATTTCTACAGTTTTCAAACTGACTCTAGCACATCTTCCCCCAAAAAAGAAAAATCGTGCACGAGTGGCTCTCTCTCATGCACGAACGGTCTGCGGAGCCCCCTGTCTCACAGGGCTCTGGCTGAAAAGATGCTGGCAAGCGGGCTGCTTACTTCTCCCCCAAGCGCTCCAGCGGAAGCATGACCTCTGTGGCGAACACCCCCTCCTCCTGCTGGCGGTTCACATAGCCCCCGCAGAGCCTTGCCGCCCAATCAATCTGGGACAGGCCAAAGCCGTGCCGCTCCAGTGCCCCTCTCCCCGGCTTGGAGGAGATGTAGCGGCCGCTCTCCCGCCGGGCAAGGCCCGGGGCGGAGTTGGTGACATTCACATAGAGCTGGCCCTTCATGGGGGCAATGTACACCCGGATAAACGCCTCTTGGACATTGGGGAGGCGCAGGCAGGCCTCTAAGGCATTGTCCAGCAGGTTGCCCAGAATACTGCAGAGGCTCACGTCCGGCAGGCTGGAGGCTGCGGGAACCGCGGCCTTCGCGTGGACTTGAATGCCTTTGGAGCGGGCCAGGGAGAGCTTGCTGTTCAGTATCGCGTCTGCCATCACATTGCCGGTGCGGAGTACATCGTCTACCTGCTCAAAGCCCCGGCTCAGCTCTTGAAGATAGCGGGCCAGCTCCTCTGTCTGGCCCAGCTGGAGATAGGCCTGCATGGTCTGGGCGTGGTTGCGCAGGTCGTGGCGCATCCCGCGAATCTGGCTGTACAGGTTCTCCACCTCACCGACCTGCCGGGCCAGCAGGTCGTTTTGAAAATACTCCAGCTGCCTGGCCGTGGCGCGCAGGGTGAGCCAGCGGGTGAGCAGCGCCGCGCAGCCCAGCGCCATAAGCGCCCCCAGGGCTATCAGCATCCATATCCAGGGCTTCACTGCTGTGCCTCCTCTCCCTGGGCCTGCCGGTAAAATGCCACAAAGGCCCTGTTGGTCTGGGGGAACAAGCGGCGGCTGACAGGCACTGCCTCCCCGCTGTCAAGGATGATTTGCTCCCTCCCCAGCCGCCGGACATGGCGCAGGCCCACCAGATAGGAGCGGTGGCACTGGACAAACTCTCCAGGGGCAAGCTGCCCTGAAAGGGCCCGGAAGCTGCTCCTGACCTCCGCGGAGCTGCCATCCGAAAGGCTCAGCCGGGTATGGTGCGCCACAGCCTCCACCGCGGCCAACTCCCGCTGGGGAAGGCGCAGGGCCTCCCCGCTCAGGGTTTCCAGAATCAGCTCCGGGCCAGGGCCTGACAGCCTCAGGGCCCGGTTCAAGCAGGCGAACAGCTTTTCCCGGTTCACGGGCTTCAGCAGATAGTGCAGGGCCTCCACCTCGAAGCCCTCGCTCATGTAGTCGGCAAAGCCTGTGATAAAAATAATTGGCAGGGCCGAGCCCTCCTCCCGCAGCCGCCGGGCCAGGCTCATGCCGTCCATGCCAGCCATCTGGATGTCCAGCAGCAAGGCGTCCCAATTTTTGTCCTCTTCCCAGGCGAACAGAAAGGCCTCGCTGCTGGGGAAAACAGCGGTTTCTACAGGCTCATGCTGGGCGCGGCCCCAACCAGCCACATGGCCCTGCAGCAAATCCGCCTGGGATTGCTCGTCGTCGCAGACCGCGATTCGCATAGGGTCACCTCCTTTTGTTCTTTCATGATAGCACGGTAAGAGGGGGCTGTCAATGGCTCAAAATCCGCGCCGTAAATCCTATTCTGGGTTTTGCGGTTCCTTCTGCCGCGGTTTGAATGCCGTGAAAGCCCCCCTGCCGAATCTTTCATACCTGGAGCCAGCGGGGGAAACAGGCGTCCTGCTGCCTTTCCGGATAAAAAGCACCCCCCTAGAACTCTTAGAAGTTCTAGGGGGTTTGTGGAGTCGCTATCCAAGACACTGCCTTTGGCAAGTCTATTCAAACTGGAGACATCATCTGTGAAAAGGTAATCCATTTATGAGTTCCCATGTGCAAACACATAGTAAGGGGTGTTAGGCAATGCTTATTTCCGAATTGCACATAAATCTCTTTTTCGCAAAGGGTATATGGTTGAAAGAGATGCAGAAAATATACTACTCCCCGTGATAGCAGATATTATTGGTTGTCCACTTGAAAAATACGGAGTATTATTTCTTCAGTAAGGGCAGAGATTAACCCCACCTTGTTCACAGGAGATGGTACCGTGAAACAGGACTGAGCTATATTGCCAACGAGGGCGAGTCTTGCATCTTAACGAAAACCTGCACTCTCTCGTTCATTTCCGGCAACGCGAAAAAGCCACACGCAGATATTCTGCACTGCTCTATTGCAGCCCCTATGTCTCTATCGAAACATAAGCCGCCTATCTCACTGCATAGCTTACTATCCATCTGGTTGTTTAGGCGCTTCAACTTACAGTTATAGTTTCCAGTAATAAAATTAAGGGAGTGTCCGTTCCGAGGAGTTTTTCGTGTTCCCCCGCCCGTAGGGCGGGGGAACACAGAGATAATCATCTGTGGTTTGGACAATCCCCAAATTAACCTTACCTTGACAAAAGCGCTCCTCTTGCGCCATAATAAATTCATTCTATCGCAAAGGCGGCAATTGCCATGTCTTACACGTTTCCCAACCTCAAACGTATTTTCACTGCATCTACATTCCGTGCGGTCATGCTCTTATTCCTGCTGCTTCTCTCAGCTCTGACTGTGCTCTGCCTTATGGTCTATGAGCGCAGCTACTCCCTTGTACAGGCTGGCATCTTTTCTTCACACCAGTCACAGATTGAGCACTATTTGGCTGTGCTTGAAAACGATATCCAGTACATCCGCAGCCAGCAGGCCAATTTGGTAAACGATATGGAGCTGAATACCCTTGGCTTTTCTTACGATGATATGACTTTGTCCGACATCGTTCTAACCGAGCGCTCCATGCAAGAGAAGATGAACACTCTGCGGGACAGCTCCCCTTATGTAGATGATGCCACTGTATGGCTCCTTACGGAGGGTATCTCCATCTCCGGGAAAAATGGCGTGTCGAGGTTAACGGAAGACGATTACACTTTTATCCAAAACAGTGTACAGAACCCCGCATCCCCCATTTCGGTATATCAAGACCGGCCTTATATGGTTCTGCTCTCGCCATACCTGATGGACATTGGTCCAGAGCCGCAGAAGGGCTTGAACGCCCTAGCGATTGTAATCTGCCTGGATTTGGAATCCTTCACCAGGGATATTAGCCGCGGCGAGACCGAATACGGCACCCAGGCAGTACTTGTATTCGGCGAATACGTCCCGCCCGACTCCCCCAAAAATGTCGATTCCTACCTCAGCGGTGAGATTGGCCGGCTTGCGGGTACCGATACGGATGGCTCGCTTTCGATGGACTATCAGGGCGAACCTTATATCGTCAGCTATCAGCGCTCTTCAGCGCTGGACGCACTACTGTTTATATACACTCCTGAGGAAAATGTGCTCTCTCCTTTACACTTCTACCGTGGATGGCTGGCGGTATTCCTAATAGTTTCAGTAGTGGTAGTGGCTTTGTTTGCCGGCATGGTTTACGTAATGCTACACAAACCTCTGCATACTTTACTAGCGGCCTTCCGGCAGGTGGAGAGCGGCGACCTGAATGTCGCCATCGAACACCGCGGCCCGGAGGAGTTTGCCTATATCTATGAGGGTTTCAACAGGATGATTTCCACCATCTGCCGGCTGAACAACGAGGTGACGGAGCAGACAATCCTGACTCAGCAGGCTGAACTAAAACACCTACAGCAGAAAATCAATCCACACTTCCTGTACAATGCTTTTTTCTCCATCTCCACTGTTGCCATGGCTGAGGGCTGCGAGCTGGCTTCTCAGTTGGCTCAGAAACTTGGGGAATATTTCCGGTATGTGACTAAAGAAGCTTCTGAAAATGTGCGGCTTTCCAGCGAGGTAAAATACGCCCGCATTTACGGTGAAATACAGGAACTACGTTTCTCCAACCGGCTCTCCATCATAATTGATGAGCTTCCCTCACCGGAGCTGGGGGATTTGCGTCTGCCGGCACTGATACTCCAGCCTCTGATAGAGAACGCTCTCGAACATGGGCTGCGAAATACTGTAGCCAACGGGATTATTCACGTTGGATTCAGAGGACAAGACGATTGGCTGGCCGTATATGTAGAGGACAACGGCGGAGAGCTGACAGAGCGGAATTTGGCACAGATTAGAGAGGACTGCTTCTATCCCAAAGACACAGGAGCCGCAGGAGCATTGTCCAACATCTACCGGAGACTGACCATACGCTTCGGGCGGGAGAAGCTGCTTGAGCTTGGCCGGTCTGGGCTGGGCGGACTTCTTGCCGAAATACACATACCGCTTTCTGGAAAGGAGTAACCTTGAATGTACCGTATCCTCATTGTTGACGATGAGCCTATGATTGTGGGGGGTCTTGCCACCTTGCTGGAGGAACAGGAATCTATGGAGCTTGAGGTTCATAAGACCTGCCTTGCGGGACAGGCTATGAAAATACTGGACCGCCTTCGTATCGACATTTTACTGACAGATATCCGTATGCCGGTGACCAGCGGCATTGAGCTGATGCAGCATGTGCGGCTGAACTGGCCGGAATGCCGTATCCTGTTTTTGACCGCTTTTGAGGAATTTGAATACGCCTATACGGCGCTGAAAAACCCCGGAGTACGTTTTTTACTGAAAACCGAGGGCCACAACGCCGTTATACAGGCGGTAAAGGAGTGTGTGGATGAGCTCAAGCGTGAAATGGACGAACGCAGCCAGCTTAAGCGCAGCCATGAGCAGACGGAGATATTAAGGGCACTGCAGGTGCGCGAGCTGTGGAGCAGACTGCTGCATGGAGAAGAGTCCTGGAGCTCCCAGCGTGCACTGGCGGAATTGGAGATAGACTTGTCGGCTGACGAACCCCTCTATCTACTGCTGGGAGCGCCCGCCTCTCCACGAGATGATTCCTTGTCTCATCTGGACATGTTTGCCGACCTGCTGAGCCTACGCCTGGGGGAGCGTATGCGGTGCTCGGTATACAAGGCTGGCTCTCAACTGTTTGCATGGCTTATGCAGCCGGGACCTTCCTTAGCCGCCGCGCAGACACTGCCGGAGCTGTTGACAGACGAGCTTGACGCTATGGACGCTCCCTGCAAAAACGGATTGCTCTTTGTGCTGGCTGGCCAGCCTGTGCCTTGGAATGAGATGTTCTGTGAATACCGCAGCCTGAAACTACTCTTACAGCGGCAAAGCTCTAAAGGAGAGCAGATGATATACGTAACATCCGGTACCGAAGACACCCCGCCGCAGGAAACCGCGATTCTGCATATTAGGGAGCTATGCGCTAAGGAGATACGACTGCTGAAAACCAATATGGACTCCGGGGACCGTGCGGCTTTCTCTCTGCGGCTGGATGGCATCTGCGATACACTGCCGGGGATTATCGCCCAACGGCAGGAGTTTGGCCGGGAGCTGTCTATGGAACTGAACCTGGTATTCCTGACCGGGGTGAACCGTATGCCTCAGAGCCGTCTCTCTCCGGAACTGCGGTCACTTTCAAAGGAATTGATACAGTCTGAGCTCTCTGTGCCGCTGCCTAAAGCCCAATATCTCGCCATAGGACAGGCGCTGTTCGACCAACAGGATGAGACTGCGGATACCCAAGCTCAGTACTGTGTAGAGAAAGTGAAAAAGTATATACGTGAGCATCTGGACGATGACCTGTCCCTGACTAAGCTAGCGCAGCTCTCCCGCTATAACCCGAAGTATCTCTCTGACTTGTTCCGTACCCAGACCGGCGCTACCCTCTCCGCCTACATCGCCGAACAAAGGCTCGGGGAAGCGAAACGACTGATGGCCGAAGGAAAGCTGAAAATCAAAGATATCTCCGCGGCGGTTGGATTCTTTTCTACCTCATACTTCACGCGATTCTTCAAGAAAGGCACTGGAATGACTCCTATGCAGTATCTGGAAACTATTGCTGAAAAGAACTGGACAGAGGACAAGAATCTGGAATCCTGATGATTGTATTGGTTCCTCCGAATATGGTAGAATATTTTTGTAGATAAACGACAGGACTACCTGTCCACTATTAGGCACTGTAAAGCAAAAATGAAAAGAAAGGACCCGAAAATCAGCGAAAAACTCTACGCAACGAGGAAAAGCGCACGTTTACGTGTTTTTGAAAGCGCAAGGCCAGCACACTGAGCCGGTGTAAGGTTGTTCAATGCGGAATGAGGGCGGACAAAGTTGTAGAAAAAGATGAACATGGAAATGAGGTTGTTGGCGCAGGCAAAGGAAGAAAAACCCTGCTTGGTCTTGTACCAAGCCTTGAACTGCTTGTTAAAGCACTCGATGAGGTTGTTGGTGACATCATCGCGGAAGCTTTCCACGCGGATGTGCCGCACCCCATACAGGGTCTTGACGGG
>CAJTXF010000025.1 GCA_910580045.1 uncultured Eubacteriales bacterium | reverse complement strand
TTTTGATGCTTCCATTCTATCACAATTCCTCTACCTTGTGTAGACACTATCTAGGTAAACTATAAAAAATGGAGTATCTGCTGTACTGAAGGTTTCAAAAAGTTTCCCTTATTTTTTCCCTTAAGAGGGAGGTATGTGATGGTACTGGAAGGTATTTGGCGGTAATTGGGTCGCCGAAAAAGTGCAACATCTAGTATGTATAAACACTAGACAACACCAGGAAACAGCACTGCTGTAAATTCAAATCCTGCCCCCGCAACCACTTTTTCCCAAGACGGTTTCCAGCGTACTTTTCGCGTGGAAACCGTCTTGTTTTTTCTCTATCCGCTCAATCAACAGGTGTACCGCCTGCTCGTCCGGCGCGGCTTTAATGGCCTCCAGCCATGCCCTTATCTGCTCCACGGTGAAGTCTTTAGGCGGCTCGGTCACCTCCAGAGCCGCTATCTCCCCCTTCAGCTGCTTCATCTGGGCCCCGATATCCGCCACCACCTCTGCGGGCAGCTCGCCGCTGGACAGGTTCTTCAGCAGCGCGTCATACTGGCATTGCTTGTCCCTGATTCGCTTTTCCAGCGCGGCTTTGAACTCCTCCATCCGGGAGCCCTCCCCCGCCTGGTACTGACGCATAGCCTTTGCAATAGAGCGCTGGTTCTCCTCTGACAACAGCTCATGCAAATATTGGATAGCCGCCCGGTCAACGTCTTCCATTTTCAGCGTGTGCGCCCCGCACTTGGCAGAGCAGGCATAGTATATGTACTCATGCCCCTGCGGTGGGTTTTCAGGGCGTGCATTTTGGCCCCACATTGGCAATATACCAGCCCGCTGCAAAGATAATCCGCTTTCCGGCCGCTCTGTTTGCGCTCGTTCATAATAACCTGCACCTCCATAAAAGCTGCCCTGTCGATGATAACCGGCAGGGCATTTTCTATTCGTATCGCGTTGGGCTTCTCCCGCCGCTTGCCCCTGATACCCGCCGCCTCCAGCTCCCGGATAATCTCAGTAAAGCCCCTGCGCTCCCGTGCAGCATCGAAAATCTTGCGCACAAAAGCGGCCTCTATTGGGTTTACCACATACTGTTGGTTCACCACGTCATACCCAAAAGGAGAATAGCCGCCGTTATGCAGGCCCTTTAAGGCTGTCTCCCTGTGGCCTTTTTTCGTCTCCTCCGCAAGGTTGTCAATATAATATTCGCTGAGTGACCACATGAGCGCCCGCATGATTTTAGCCTCTTTTGTGTTCCCGAAATCCTAGGCCGTGGCAATGAGGGAAACCCCCGCCCGTCTCAGGCGCTGCTCCAGGTTCACGTGCTCCCCCAGATTGCGGGCTATACGGTCGTACTTGTGTATGAGTATCGTGTCAAACAATCCCTTCTCCGCGTCCCGTAAAAGCCGCTGGTAGGCCCTGCGGCTGGCGGTCTTGCTGCCCTTGCCGCTGACTGCTTCATCCGCGTACACCTCCCCCACGGTAAGGCCATGCCCTGCAGCGTACTCCCGGCAGGCCCGCACCTGGGCCTCTATGCTGTCCTCTGTCTGTTTGTCAGAGGAAAAGCGGACGTATATAACGGCCTGGTTCATGGGTTCACGCTCCTTTGGTTTGAAATTTATGTGTTCGCCCCTTTTATGCCGCGCTATAGGTGATGATTGCCACCTCGGACACGGCCTGCCGGGCAGCTTTCACCATGTTTTCCAGCCTTTCGGCTACCTTATCGGTATAGCTGACCTCCCCACATTGGGGGCAAACCAACGAGGGCACGTTCTTCACAATGATAAAGCAATGGTCGACCTCAGTCATAAAATTAGTAAGCTGTTCTCTCAGCTCCGATTTACAATAAAAGCAGCTCATACTTTCCCCTCTTTTCTGGTTTTATAGTCCGGCCCCCATTCGCTGGGGTCTGGCCGGTATGCAGTGATAATAAACAACCTGTCCTCTGCCATGCCGCACACTACGTGCAGCGGCCCAGCACCCAGAAGCAGGCAGTTGGGGTAAGGATGGTCGTCCGGATAATCCTCGATAATCTCCCCCGCCAGCAGCGCTGCCTTTACCTGCGCCCGGCTGATGTCCCGCTGGAACATCCGCGCCAAGCAATGGCGGGTCCATAGTATTTTATTCTCCTGGCAAAGAGCTTTTATGCGTTCCAGCTGCATGGTGCGCTCCTTTCGCTATAAGTGGCTCTCAGCTGCCCTCTGCGACTTTTTGTCATCTTCTGGTATAGTTTCACTATCTGGGGGCGAGGGGGCTTGTGGGGGTTGCTGGGGCTCTTTTTGATAGCGAGGTATCTCGGTCAGTTCTTCCACGCGCTCCACAGCTTTTTGCTGGCCGTCTGAGTTCATTATTTCAAATGCTTCTAATATCCTTTTTACTTGTCTAACAGATTCTTTCAGAGCATTATCATCCTCATTTCCATCATCATAGAGATTATACATGGGTGAATACTTTCCAAATAGCAATACATCTCCAGCCATTGATTCCAACCCATCAGGCATCGTTGATGATGGAAAAACCTGTTTATATGGCATCCCTAAAGCAAAAGCTATATCCTCTTTTGTTTCCATTTTTGGGTGTCGCTTCCCTGTTTCATATTGCGCTATCATCGAGCCAGATACACCTAATTTTCTGCCTAATTCTTCTTGTGTCATTCCAGCCTTTTTCCGTGCGATTTTTATGCATTCAGCTACAGTCACTTTAATCACTCCTGCTATCAGTATACCACAACCAGCGAGAAAGTCAAAGAAAAAATAAGCAAAAGTTCAAAAAGGCCTTGACTTTAGCAAATGTTAAAGATATAATAAAATAAAGTGAGCGTTTGCTCAATTCAAAAAGAGGTGAAACAATGCGAATCGACCGAGTAAAACTAATAGCCGAAATGGCTAGAAAAGACCTAACCACGCTGGACTTGGCAGAATCCTCCGGCCTGTCCCGGGGTACTATTACCGGGATAAGGAGCGGAAAGAGCTGCTCTAAGGCAAGCGCGGACAAGCTGGCGAAGGGCCTGGGCGTGCCCGTGGCCGACATCATCGAGAAAGGAGCGTAATCATGCAGGAGCAACTTATGTGTTGTCACGTGCCCATCAGGGGCTACCTGGTGCGCCAGCCTGACGGCAGCTACGAACTGGACCCGGAGCGGTCTACATACGCCGACATACCGGCTGAGGATGTCGCCCGGTTCCTTGTGGAGCGGCTGGCCCCAGGAGCCTGGAAGGAGATGGGGCAGTGAACAAATTTCTGATATCCGGTCATTTGAATACCGGAATCGAAAATGGCCTGCTCCTGCGGGAGCTGGAAGCCGTCACAGGGATGAATCGCCGGGAGATACGTCGGCAGATTCAGCAAGAGCGGCTTTGCGGGGTGCCGATTCTCTCCGATTGCACTTATGGCTATTTTCTGGCCAGCAGCGAGGAAGAAACCGCCCGCTTTACCCGCTCTATGCGCCGCAGGGCGAAAGAAATCCTGAGAGTGGCCAGGGCTGTAGAAAGCCCGAAAGGCGGTGAGGCCTTTGCCAAAGGAAAGTGAACGGCCCGGGTACTTAGACTATCTAAACGCTTTCAACCACTGGCTCGAAAGTAACACTCTGCCGGGGAATGCGCAGTTGCTGTACTTCAGATTGCTGAACGTCTTCAACCGCGCCGGATGGCCGGAGCACGTGCGAGTAGATACCCTGCGGATGATGCAGATGACAGATAGTTTGGACAAGCGCACCGTGTACCGGGCAAGAGACAAGCTGGCGGAGGCGGGGTTTATCACCTATGAAAAAGGGGTGAAGGGCAAGCCCACCCTATTCACCCTTCATCCCATTTGGCGCAAAAATCCCACCGAAAGTGGTACCGAATCTGGTACCAAAAGTAGTACCAAATGTGGTACCAAAAATGGTACCCATATAAAGACTAAGAGTAAGACTGAGACTACTTCACCATTCCTCCCTTGCGGTCGGAATGGTGAGCACACGCCGCCGGTTGGCCAAAGTGAAACCGGCTTTGGGCCAGAGCTGCAGGAGGCATTCCAGCAGTGGCTCAGCTACAAGCGGGAGCGGCGGGAGAGCTACAAGCCTACCGGCCTTAGGAGCCTAGTCACCCAGATACAGAGCGCCGCCAGAGAGCACGGCGACAGCGCGGTGACAGAGGTGATGCGGCTGAGTATGGCCAACGGCTATCGGGGCATTGTGTTCGACAGGCTGAAAGGACAGAACCGGGCGCAGGGCGCTGTAAAGGACCCTATACCCGACTATAAAATTACCAACAAGGAGTGGTCACTATAAACAGCTTTGAAAAAATCATGGACAACGCGGCGAAGAAGGGAGAGGCCGCCTCACAGCGCCAAAAGGGCGACTACACAGGCCCCGGCGGCCTGCTTTACTGCGGCAAATGCCATGCCCCAAAACAGCACCGGGGCACCTTTGGAGACCCGGAAAAGATTGTGGGGTGCCTGTGCAAGTGCCAGGCAGAGCAGAATCGGGAGGAACAGCAGGCGCGGGAACAGGCCTTCCGCAGCCAGCTGGCCCAAAGGCGGCGCAAAAGCCTTATCGCCAACAAGCTGCTGTTGGGGTGCGGCTTTCAGGGCGCGGCTGAGACAGAGGCCATAAAAAAGTGCCGTAGCTATGCCCAGGCCCTTTGCCGGGGCGAGGCCGGTAATTTAAGCCTGCTGCTGTGGGGCGGCGTTGGCAGCGGCAAAACCTTTGCCGCCGCCTGCACGGCAAACTATGCCATTGACAACGGTGTCACCGCCAAAATCACCTCGCTGCCCCGTATCAACGGGGCCAGCATAGAGGAGCGCCGGGAGTTTTTGGACGCTATACCCGGCTGGGGGCTGCTGGTGCTGGACGACCTGGGAACCGAGCGGGACACCGCCACTGCCAACGAGATTGTTTTCCAGGTCATCAACACCCGGTATGAGAGCCGGAAACCCATGATTATCACCACAAACCTGACGGACCAACAGCTGCTGAACCCCGCCACGCAGCACCAGGCCCGGATTTATGACAGGGTGCTGGAGGTGTGCGTTCCGGTGTTTTGCGGCGCGTCCTCTCTGCGGGGCGGGGCCCGCCAGGCGAATTTGGAGCACATGAAGGCTTTGTTGGGAGAGTAAAGAAAAGCCGCTTTTCTGCGCATTTGGCTTGGCTGGCACCAAGCGGCACAGAAAGCGGCGGAGTGGAACGGCAGAGGAGCCACATTCCACTCCTAGTATACCAAAAAACCAGGAGGTTTGCAAGATGAATACAACAGAAAACTTGATAGTAATTGATTCTGCCGGCAATTCCGCACCTACCGGCACCACATCCATGCCCCTAATCCGCACGGGAAATTGGGGTTGGGCGGTGGAAAGCTGTGCCCTGCGCGGTGAGGTGGCTCAAGCTGTGAAAGCTGTGTTCAACACCCTGCCGGAAAACTACCAGCTCGCTTTTACCTTTACATCCAAGCCGGGCGAGTGGCTCACAAGGGCAAGGGTTTGGGCACGGCTGCTGCGGCCAGCACTGCCGGATAACCTGTACAACCAAGCCAGGCTGAGCTTGACCGCATTATTGGAGAGCGGCTGGCCCGGGCCAAATCCGACAGGCACACAGACGAACGGGAACAGGCCTTGAAAGCGCGAGAGGCCCGAATGGACTGCCGGGAGTACGTCAGCGGGAAAAATTACCCCGCCGAGCTGCTGGAAATCCTGCCTACCGCTGACTTTGAGCAGTTCAAGTCGGCGGTTGACAAGCTGGCCGCTTTGGCCGGAAGCTGGGGAGCGAAAGGCCCCGTTAACCCCACAGTACAGGTGGATTTCGGCGCGCCTTTGGGCGGCAGCAGCCTTGAAAAAAGCGATTCCCTTATCGCCAACGCTTTCAAGCCGAAACGATAAATTAGGAGTTGATAGAGTATGCCGATTGAACTGGCAACCAAGTTTTTACCCTATACCGATGAAATTTTCAGCACCGAGAGCCGTAAGTCCCTGCTGACAAACCAGGATTTCAGCTGGATTGGAGCCCACAGTGTGCGAATCTACAAAATCAGCACCAGCGCCATGAACGACTACGGCCGCGGCGGCCCCGCAACGGGCAACTGGTCAAGATACGGTCCCGTGGCCTCTCTGGACGCCACCACCGAAGAAATGACCCTGACCAAAGACCGCTCCTTTACCTTCGCCATTGATGCATTGGACGAGGACGAGACCGCCCAGCAGCTTGCCGCCGCAACCGCCCTGGCCCGGCAGCTGCGGGAAGTGGTCATTCCCGAGGTGGACAGCTGCACCTATGCCCAGATGTGCGCGAAAGCGGGCAGCCTGCCTGACCCGCTGTCTTTGACATCCGCCAATATCTATGCGCAGGTAGTGGCTGCTTCTCAGGCCCTGGACGAGGCCCAGGTGCCCGAGGACAACCGGGTTTTGATGGTGACCCCGGCCACATACGCCCTTTTGAAGCAGTCGAAGGACGTGGAAATGGAGACAGATATTGGCAATGATATGCGCCTGCGGGGCGTTATCACCATGCTGGACGGGGCAACCGTGCTGAAGGTGCCCGCAAGCCGCCTGCCTGAGAATTTCGGCTTTATGCTTGCCCACCCCTGCGCCACTGTGGCCCCCACCAAGCTGGAAGCCTATAACATCCACCAGAACCCGCCCGGCATTTCCGGCTCTCTGGTGGAGGGGCGTATCTGCTATGGGGCCTTTGTGCTGGCTAACAAGGCAAAGGGCATTTACTATCAGGCACAGCCCGCCAAAACAAAAACCAAATAACCACACCGGGGCACATGGGCGGCGGCTTGTGTGCCCCTTTCTGAAAGGGATGATTGGATGAACCGGCTGGATAATATCCTTGCCAAAGCAAAGAAGCTGGTCAAACCGTCTGTATCACTGGGGCTTGCTATTTTGGAGCCCACCCCCGCCGGATGGCTGGCTAAAGCCCACCTGCTCAGCAAAAACGGCTGCGCTTCCCATACTGAGACCACCGTCCATGATAATGTGCGCGCGGCGGAGGAACACATTCGCAGGCTGGCTAAAGACTATCCCGGCAGCGGGGATGTGCCCGTCATCCTCCTGGATATCATGGGGTGACGCTGTGGCAAAGCGGTTAAAAATGTCCACCTCCCGAGAGGTGCGGCGCACGGTGAACCGTATTTCAAACCTTTTGCTGAATGGTGAGCTGGACCCCAAAACCGCCAACGCCCTTCTGTATGCCTGCAATGTGGCGCTGGGGGCCATCCGGGCGGATGAGCAACAGCGGAAGCTGGACGAACTGGAAGCCCTGGTAAAGGAGTTGGAAAGCAGATGCCCCCCGAAGCAATGAACAGCTGGCCATAGAGGCCCGGCAGGGCAGCAGAGCAGCGCTGTATGCCTTGTGGCAACAGGCAGAGCGGCTGGTGAACTCGAAGTTTAGAGGGCTTTACTGTCACTATGGCCCCAGCCAGTGTGCCGCCCACGGGATTACCCTGGATGACCTTTACCAAGAGGGCTGGTTCGCGTTTCTGGCCGCTGTGAGGGCCTATAAGCCGGGGGGATGGAAGTTCAACACCTATCTCCACTACGCCTGCAAGAACCGGTTCCGGGCCGCTATGGGCACGGATAGGCCCTGCCCGCTGAATATGGCTGACAGCCTTGACCAGCCCATTACCGGTGAGAATAAGAGCGGCACAATAGGCGGCTTACTCCCTGATGAGCAGGCAGCGGTCGATATGGAGCGGGTACAGGAACGGCAGGCCGGGCAGACTATTGTCTGTGCCCTGCAAAGCGGCTTGAAATCCCTTCCCCCTCTGCAAGCCCAGATAGTGCGCTGCCGGTTCTATGCCCAGCTGACACGGCCGCAGACGGCCCAGCGGCTGAGTTTGGCACCGGAACAGGTGCGGCGGGAGGAGTCAAGGGCATTGCGAAGCCTCTGCTTGAATCAGGAGATACGGGCCGCAAGCTGGATGCTTTATTCATAATGATTTATCAGGTTTGCGACATACGCAAATAGTATTTGGGGAAAACAATGTTGCGAACCCCCGCAACCACTTTTTCCCAAGACGGTTTCCAGCGTACTTTTCGCGTGGAAACCGTCTTGTTTTTTCTCTATCCGCTCAATCAACAGGTGTACCGCCTGCTCGTCCGGCGCGGCTTTAATGGCCTCCAGCCATGCCCTTATCTGCTCCACGGTGAAGTCTTTAGGCGGCTCGGTCACCTCCAGGGCCGCTATCTCCCCCTTCAGCTGCTTCATCTGGGCCCCGATATCCGCCGCCAGGCAATCCGCCTATGGAAAAGCTCTTCCGCGCATGCGTTTTGTCCCCGCACCGGCAGTACAACTGATTTCGATGATAGAACGCCCCTTGACCCGCAAATCAAAGATTGCCCGCTCGTCCTTCGTGAAGTTGCATTTCCGGCGGAACCTGTCGCACTCTGGCTCAATCAAATCACTCTTTAGGTTCATCCTTATCCGCTTCGTCCTTCAGCACCTCAATAGCCCGGGTTATCACCCCTGGGATGGGCACGCCCATCAGCCCCGTGTTCTCAATAATGGAGAGAGCTTCATTGACCACAAAGGCAATCACCGTCCCATCCCGGATGAAATTGGCCCCAGTGAGCATATCCAGGCGGCAGGCCACCAGCACCACCAGCAGGGTTCCCCCTTTGCGGCAAAGCCCTTTCCAGCCTGCCCGGCTCTCCAGGGCTCCGTTCTTTGTTTTCTCGCTGGTGCGGAACACCCCGGCCACAATCAGGCCAGTGATGTAGTCAATTCCCATGAAAATTAGCAGCGTCATAAGCGCCCCGTCAAACCCGCCGAACAGGCTGGCAATGATGCTGCCAGCCACACCGACAGCAGCGCAGAATACTTTCATATACAGACCTCCTTAACCTGTGAATTTGATATATTGCATGATGGGTACAGCTTCTGCTCCGTAAAAACCCCTTCCTGCTGGTTGCTGTATTCTTTCCTATACCTTTTTATTAGGCAGAAGTGCTGCCCCTACAATCATGGATGAAGTCCCCAGCGGTTTTGGAGCCGTGCTGTTGTGCGTCAGAGAGGAGAGGCATCAGCAAAAACACAAAAGCTCAGCCTTCGGCTGAGCGGGAAAGAATACAAGAGGGTGACAGCCGGGCAAACCTTGTGGGCTCTCCAAACCAGCTTATGCTCAGCGGCTTATTATGGTGATATTGGAGATAATCCGCTGGCCCTGGACACCCGGAGTCTGTTTGCCGCATCTTCCCCCCAGCCAGGCTTATCCCCGCCAAAGAAGTCAAAAAAAGTATCGCCACTTCCCAGAGGGAAATGGCGATACAAAACTAAAACCTATGGACAGCCTGCAGGCGGTTTGAGGGCTGAATGACCGCTCCTTTTACTGATTTGCCGCCTTATCCGCCGCATACAGGAAGGTGACGATTTGTCCCCGGGTGCAGGGGCGGTTAGGCCCGAACTGGTTGTTGCCAATGCCGCCGGTGACCTTGTTCTCCACGGCCCAGCTGATGGCGTCCCGGAACACCGGGTTGCTGGGCATATCACTGAACGTGGCTTCCTTAGAGGCCTTGGGCTTGCCTGCCGCCACCCACAGGAAGGTGACTGCCTGGACCCGGGTACAGGGGTTGTTGGGGCCGAACTTGTTGTTCCCAATGCCGCCGGTAATCTTGTTCTCCACGGCCCAGGAGATTGCCCTGCGGAAGGAATCCAGGCCGGGCATATCGCTGAACGTGGCCTCCTTTGTGGCAGAGGGCTTGCCGTTGTAGGCCCAGATAAAGGTCATAATTTGGGCACGGGTGCAGGTCTTCCCAGGGGAGAAGGTGTCAGAGCTGGTACCTGCTGTGATGCCCCGCTCCACGGCCCAGATAACAGGCAGGGCGTAGTACTGGTTCTCTGGCACGTCCTTGAAAATAGGCTTATACACAGGGGGCTTGGGTGTAGGCGTAGCGCCGGGAGTGGGAGTGCCCCCTGGGGTAGGTGTGCCGCCCGGGGTGGGGGTTCCGCCGGGAGTAGGCGACGGGATGGGAGTGGGGCTTGGGGTGGCCGTGGGGGCCGGGGTGGGAGAAGCGGCAGGGGGAACCGGTGTGGGCGCTGGGGGCACGTCCACAGAGTCAGGGCTGGCGTTAAAATGTATGGTGGTCTTAGAGGTGTCAATGCTCAGCCGGAAGTCCCCGCTCCCGTCCTCAGTGGGATACATCCAGTTGCCTGCATCGCTGGGGGCAATGGCCTCCCAATCCGCCTGGGAGCCCCCGTAGTAGATATTTTTCAGGTAGGGGTTCTTGATATACAGCACGCCCGGTCCGCTGGGGTTGTCTACATAGACCCCAAAAGCGCTGGCGGCAATGGTGGTGCAGCTCTTGGGGATATAGATATCCGTCAGGTTTTTGCACATATAGAAGGTCATGTCACCCAGAGTTTTCAGGGTCTCGGGCAGGCGCACGCTCTTTACCTGGGTTTCGCTGAACGAGCCATTCAGTGTCTCCACCCCTTCGGGCAGAATCAGCACAGTGGCAGACAGGGGATAGGCCCCCTGGGCAATGGACTTCACAGAGGGGAGGATATTGTAATTGTCAGCATCCATGCCCCGGGGGATGAGCAGCAGCTCTGTCTTGTCTTTGTTATAGAGGATGCCCCCCTCTGAGCTGAAATTGGGGTTGCTGGGAGAAACGTTGATTTCTTTCAGCTTCATCAGCTGAGCCATACACTGGGTGTTGACCAGCCTGGCGCTTTTTCCGATGTTCAGCTTCTCCACGCCCTTGTCCAGGCTTTGGATAAGCTCAGGGGAGAGATAGGTGGTGCTGTCCGGGATGGTGACAGACTTTACATTCCTGATGTTGGCAAAGGCTGTTTGGGCGATTTCCAGGGAATGGCCGCCGTCCACCTCAGGCATGGTCAAATCCCCCACAGCGGACGCGTCCACAGACAGCACAGTGACAGTCTCGCGGTTCTGGAGCTCAGCGTTTTTGCAGTAGCTGATTTCCAGAACACCTGTGTCTTCATACACATACCCATACCCGCTGGTGGCCTTGAAGTTTTTGGGGGGCGCGGGCAGCCGCTTGGGTACCCGGTTGGGGTCGTTGGCATCAGGCTGATAGGCCGGGTCATCGGGAATCCCGTTCTCAAAGGGGTAGAGGGTGTCGCCGGAGGCGTCTGCAAGGGCCCCGCCCTCTGCGACCTGGTAGACAGTGTTCCCTGGCTCCACCACAAAGCTCAAATCAGGGGCGCACTTGTCAAACACACTGCTGCCAATCCTGGAGACCGTGCTGCTCAGGGTGACGGATTCCAGGCTGGTGCACTGGAGGAAAGCCCAGTCAGCAGCCTGGGTGACGCCCTGGCCCAGCTCTGCCTCTTCCAGGCCGGAGCAGTACCGGAATGCGCTTGTGCCCAGGGAAGTCACGCCCGGGGCAGTAAAGCTGCCCTGGGGAAGCTGGCCGGGCTCCTCTTGGCCAGCGGACAGCAGGGCGGCCTGGTCCGCGCCAGGGCCCTCTTCCGGCCCAGAGGGGGCCTGCACCGGCTGGCCCAGCTTCACGCTGCGCAGGCCAGGGCAGCCCCAGAAAGCGTTGGCAGGGATAGTCTTGACCCCCTCGCCCAAGCGCACGGCTGACAGGCTGCCGCAGTTGGAGAAAGCGGCTGGGCCAATGGAGACGGCGTTGGGCAAATCCAGAACCTGGATGCCTGTGGAGGCAAAGGCAGAGGTACCAATACTTTTCAGGGAGGGGTAGTCAGCCCTTTCCAATTTGCCGCAGTTCTGGAAAGCCTCGTCAGCCACCATCTGGAGCTTGGGGGAGTCCA
Organism: uncultured Eubacteriales bacterium; assembly: GCA_910580045.1. Lineage (GTDB taxonomy): Bacteria > Bacillota > Clostridia > Oscillospirales > Acutalibacteraceae > Acutalibacter. The sequence continues at coordinate 19,902 of CAJTXF010000025.1, read as the reverse complement.
GCACTGTCAGGGCAGAGCAGTCCTTGAACCCGCTTTTCCCGATTTCCGTAAGCTCCGGCAGGGAGAGCGCTGTCAGGCTGCTGCACCCGGTGAAAGTGCCCTGCTCGATTTTTGTAAGCCCCGGCAGGGAGAGTTCTGCCAGGCCGCTGCATCCGGCGAAAGCGCCGCTGCCCAGGCTGCTTACACTGGGTCCAGTTACAACAGAGAGGCCCCGGCAGTTCTGGAAAGCGAAACTGCCCACTGCGGTTGTCATGGAGGGCAGGTTCAGGGCTTTCAGGCTCTCACAGCCCCGGAAAGCATAGCTGCCCACAGAGGTCAAGCCCTCCGGCAGGACGATTTCCTCCAGCTGGGTGCACAGATAGAAGGCCTTGTCCGGGATTTGGCTCATGTTGCTGGGCAGGGTGATTTTCTTCAGGCCAGGGCACTGGAAAGCGCTTTTGTAGTCCCGCGTCCCCATGTCGAAAAAGGCGTCGGGCAGCTTGCCCAGGCTCTCAGGAAGCACAAGCTCTGTGATACTGCTGCAGCCTGTGAAAGCCTTTGAGGCAATGGAGGTCAGGCCCTCAGGCAGGCGCAGCACGCCGGCAGCAGAGGGGGCTGTCTGAACCAGCTCGGCGCTGCTCCGGTCCTCTGACCACTGAATGGTCAGGGGGCCAACCACTGCAGTCAGGCTCTCTCCCTCCTCCGGCGGGGCCAGCTTTTTGGGCAGGCCGTTGGGCTCATTGGGGTCTGGCAGTGTATCCGAATCTTTTTCCGGCTCCGGCGGAGTGTCCTGGTCAGAGCCGGGTTCCGGCTCGGGTTCCGGCTCCGGTTCGGGAACTTCCCCGGGGCTTTCTATGTTCACGGTGGGCTCTGGGGGTGTTCCGCCCTCAAGGGCAAGGGCCGTCACCGGCGCTGCTGTCAGCAGAAGGGACAGCAGCAGGGCAAGGATTTTTTTGTACATCACATTCATTCCTTTCTGTTGGCCACTTTGCAAGAAGGTATACATTTTTGTAACAGGGGGAAACAGAAAATTTTTCTATCAAATTCAATAAATCCAGAGAATTCGACTTGAAAAAAACCTTCTCTTTATTATAAAATATAGGAGCAGGATTACACGGCCACGGTTTTGCAGAAAGGTATACTTTTTTGCAAGCCCCCAAACGCAAAAAAGCAGCCAGGCATTTTTACCTGACTGCTTTGCTTTTATGTAGAAGGGCAAATCAGAAGCTGAGCACCCCCAGGTGCTCCAAGAGGATTTTCGTACCCAGCAGAATGAGAATCACGCCCCCGGCCAGCTCGGCCCGGTTCTTATACTTGGCCCCAAACAGGCTGCCCACCTTCATCCCCGCCCCGGAGAGCAGGAAGGTCACGGCCCCAATGAACCCTGCCGCCGCGGCAATGTTCACGCTGAGGAACGCAAAGCCCACCCCCACGGCCAGGGCGTCTATGCTTGTGGCCAGGGCCAGGAGCAGCATGGCCTTTGGGGACAGGGAGGCGTCCGCTTCCTCCCCGTCCCCGGAGAGGGCCTCCCGGACCATGTTGCCCCCAATCACAGCCAGCAGGCCAAAGGCAATCCAGTGGTCCACTGCTGTGATGGCGTCCTTGAACTGCACGCCCACCAAATAGCCCAGCACAGGCATCAGGGCCTGAAACCCGCCAAACCACAGGCCCGCCAGGGCCATGTGCCGGGGCCGCGCCTCTTTCAGCGCCAGCCCCTTGCAGATTGATACAGCGAAAGCGTCCATGGAAAGCCCCACCGCCACCAGGAACAGCTCGAAAAGATTCATCCAGCACCCCTCCAATTGGATTTTCCTCTCATTATATCCTTCTGCAGCATATTCGTCAACCCTCCCTTTTTAGAAGGGGAAGCCCGCGCCAAGGGGGTTTTGTAACGCCCAAGAGCCCGCCTTTTTCCATAGGCCGCCCTCTCCCGCGGGGGAATCCCGGCACAAAGCCTATGGGCGCAGGCTCTCAGGAATCCGTCATTTCCTCTGTCCGCAGCCGGGATATGGTTGAGAAAAATTATGAAAATTCCTTTTTTTGCAGGACTGCCGCCCCCTGCCTTGCATTTTCAGGCTTTCAGTATTATAATTGGGTAAAACCATGCAGGATGAAAGAGAGAAGGTATTTATTTATGCAGGAAATTCAAATCACACGGACTGCCCAGCCCAAAGAGAAGCCCGCGGACGAGAGCAAGCTGGGTTTTGGCAATATCTTTACAGACCATATGTTTATTATGGAGTACCATGAGGGCCAGGGCTGGCATGCCCCCAGAATCGAGCCCTACCACCCCATTGCCCTGGAGCCCTCTGCCATGGTGTTCCACTATGCCCAGGAGATGTTTGAGGGCATGAAGGCGTATCATACTGAGGACGGCCGGGTGCTGCTCTTCCGCCCGGAAAGGAACATTGCCCGGGCCGCCAATACCTGTGAGCGGCTGTGCATCCCCCCTGTGCCCCAGGAGGACTTTATGAATGCCCTGAAAACCCTAATCAGCGTGGACAAGGACTGGATTCCCACCCAGCCCGGCACGTCTCTTTACATCCGGCCCTTTATCATTGCCACTGACTCCCACCTGGGGGTGCATCCCTCCCACAGCTATCTGTTTATGATTATCCTCTCCCCCTCCGGCGCCTACTATGCCGGGGGCCTGGACCCAGTGAAGATTTGGATTGAGGATGACTATGTCCGGGCCGTGCGGGGCGGCATCGGCGAGGCAAAGGCAGGGGGCAACTACGCGGCCAGCCTGAAAGCCCAGGTCAAGGGGGAGAAGGAGGGCTATGCCCAAGTGCTCTGGCTGGACGGGGTGGAGCGCAGGTATATTGAGGAGGTGGGCTCTATGAACATCTTCTTCAAGATTGGGGGCAAGGTGGTCACCCCTGCCCTGAACGGGAGCATCCTTCCCGGCGTGACCCGGGCCACCTGCCTGGATTTGTGCCGGGCCTGGGGCATGGACGCGGAGGAGCGCCGCGTCAGCGTGGAAGAGCTGGTTGCCGCCGCCCGGGACGGCTCTCTGGAGGAGTGCTGGGGCAGCGGCACCGCGGCGGTCATCTCCCCTGTGGGCACCCTGCGCTATGGGGATGAAGTGATGGAGATTGCCGGGGGCGGCATCGGCCCGGTGAGCCAGAAGCTCTATGACACAGTCACGGGCATCCAGACCGGGAAGTTCCCGGATGAATTCGGCTGGACAGTGGAAGTAAAGTAAAATGCAATCAGTCCGCCGGGGATTCCCGGCGGACTGTCTGTATGCTGGAAGGAGGAATTGGAGTGGAAAACATCAGGCGGGCAGAGCCCAGGGACGCCTCCCGGATAGCGGAGATTTTGATATTCACCAAGCGGGCGAATTACCGCCCCATCTTCCAAAACGATGGGGTGAGCTTTGGAGAGATGCAGGTGTTCCCCCTGGCCCAGGCGTATCTGGAAAAGCCGGAGCTGCTGGACTGCGTCTGGGTGTATGAGCAGGGCTTTGTGAAGGGGATGCTCCATGTGGAGGGCCAGGAGATTCGGGAGCTCTATGTGGACAGCTTTTTTCAGGGCAGCGGCATTGGCGGGGCGCTGATAGAGTTCGCGGCGGAGAAGCTGGGGGCCCGGGAGCTGTTTGTTTTGGAGAAGAACCCCAGAGCCATCCGGTTTTATCAGCGCCACGGGTTCCGGCTCACTGGGGAGCGCAGGCCAGAGGAGGGCACAGCAGAGTATGTGCTGAGGATGGAGCGGAGATGTGAGCCGTCAGGAGGAAAGGCTGTGAGAATCCGGAAAGGGGTGATGGAGGATGCAGAGGAGCTGCGGGCCCTGTACCGGGAGCTGGAAGAGGACGGGGTCAGGTACCAGCCCGAGCATTTTGTGGTGGGGTACCGGGACGATGGATTCTTCCAGAATATTTTCGCCAGCAGCACCCAGGATATTTTGATTGCCGAGCAGGACGGCAGGGTGGCGGGCTTCTCCCATGTGATGATTTTGGAGCAGAAAAAGGTGGCCTGCCTGAAGCCGGAGACTTTGGTGTATGTCCAGGATTTGGACGTCCGGGCAGATATGCGGGGCCAGGGGGTGGGCACAAAGCTGATGGAGGCCAGCAAGGAGTATGGCCTTGCCAGGGGGGCTGGTTTTATCAGGACCCAGGTGTTCCCCCAGAACAGGGACGGCATCCGTTTCTATGAGCGGTGCGGCTTCCGGGAGATGATGAAGACCATAGAGTGCCAGCTCCATTGACTTGGCAGTTTTTCTGAATCAGGCAGAGGATTCTGCCTGATTCTTATAAATATTTTTGATTTTCCGCCAAAAGATATGGAAAAATCTGGTCAAACATGGTATACTATAGAAACAAGCGCACTTGATAAAGAGGGAACGAAAGGCACGGCACGGCCAGCGGTTGACTGTGCGGTGCTTGATTGTGAAAGGATTGTGATACATCATGCCAACCAAAGCCACTTGGATGACCCGCCAAGCTGGTATCCTTCTGCCGGTGAGCAGCCTGCCCTCCCCCTACGGCATCGGCACCCTGGGCCAGGCCGCCCGGGAGTGGGTGGACTTTTTGGCCGCGGCCCGCCAGAGCTGCTGGCAGGTGCTGCCCATGGGGCCCACCTCCTTTGGCAACAGCCCTTATCAGAGCTACTCTGCCTTTGCGGGGGACGCCCTGTATATTGACTTGGATTTGCTGTGCGAGGACGGCCTGCTGGGAGGCAAGCGCCTGAAAAAAATCAACTGGAACGGGGAGGCCCAGAAGGGCGCCCCTGCCCGGGTGGACTATGACGCGGTCCGGGCCGGGCGGGGCCCTCTCCTGCGCAAGGCTTATGAGAACTTCAAGAAGCCCAAGGCCCTCGGCCGGTTCCGCAAGGAGAACGCCGCCTGGGTGGAGGATTACGCCCTGTTCATGGCCCTGAAAGAGGAACATGGCGGCACGCCCTGGTACCAGTGGGAGGAGCCCCTGCGCCTGCGGGAGCCTGGGGCCATGAAAGCTGCCCGGAAGGCCCTGGAGAAGGAGCTGGGCTTCCATGTGTTCACCCAGTACATCTTCTTCAAGCAGTGGGAGAAGCTAAAGAAATACGCCGGCAAAAGGGGCGTGAAGATTATCGGGGATGCGCCCATCTATGTGTCCGGGGACAGCGCGGACGTGTGGGCCCATCCTGAGCTGTTCCAGCTGGACGAAAACAACCTGCCCACTGCTGTGGCCGGGTGCCCGCCGGACGCTTTCTCTGAGGACGGCCAGCTGTGGGGCAACCCCCTCTACCGCTGGGACGTGATGGGGGAGGCTGGCTTTGGCTGGTGGATTTCCCGGCTGCGGGCCAACCTGGAGATGTTCGACATCCTGCGCATTGACCACTTCCGGGGGTTTGAGAGCTACTGGTCCATTCCCTATGGGGACGAGACCGCCAAGAACGGCAAATGGTGCAAGGGTCCGGGCATGAAATTTATCAAGGCCGTGAACCAGGCCCTGCCCGGGGCAGCCATTATTGCGGAGGATTTGGGCATGCTCACCCCCGGGGTGCATAAGCTGCTGGCCCAAAGCGGCTATCCGGGCATGAAGGTGCTGCAGTTCGCCTTCTCCGCTGGGGAGGAGAGCAGTTATCTGCCCCACAACCTGCCCAAAAACGCGGTGGTTTACACCGGCACCCATGACAATGACACCACCCTCAACTGGCTGGATACTGCCGCCCCCGCGGATTTGGAGAAGGCCCAGGACTATCTGGGCTTTGCCGCTGCCGGGGAGCAGGGGGTGTGGAGCTTTATCCGGGGGGCTATGACCAGCGTGTGTGATTTGTGCGTTATCCCCATGCAGGACTATCTCTGCCTGGGCCCGGAGGCCCGGGTGAACACCCCCTCTACCGTGGGGCCTGAGAATTGGAGCTGGCGCATGGAGAAGGGCGCGTGTACCAAAGATTTGGCAAAGAAAATCGCCAGGCTGACTGTGATTTCCGGCCGGGCGGAAATGGAGGATACCCATGACAATAAAAGAAGAGCTGGAAAGAAATCTGGGCGGAAAAAGTCTAAGTGAGGCTGGGAACGAGGCGGTCTACCAGGCCCTGCTGAAACTCACCCAGGAGAGGCTGGCCGTTGCCCCCCGGATTACAGGGGACAGGAAGCTGTATTATGTGTCCGCCGAGTTTTTGGTGGGCAAGCTGCTCTCCAATAACCTAATCAACCTGGGCCTGTTTGAGGAGGTCCGGTCCCTGCTGGAAGCGGCGGGGAAGGAGCTGTCCGAAATTGAGGAGCAGGAGCCGGAGCCCGCTTTGGGCAACGGGGGCCTGGGACGGCTTGCCGCCTGCTATCTGGACTCTGCCGCCACCCTGGGCCTGCCCGCGGACGGGGTGGGGCTGCTGTACCACTTCGGCCTGTTCCGCCAGAGCTTTTGGGAGCACAAGCAGTATGAGAAGCCGGACCGCTGGCTGAGCCCGGAGGGGGGGTTCCTGACGAAGACGGACGTGAGCTTTACAGTGCCCTTCCCTGGGGGCGCGGTAAAGTCTGTGATGTATGATTTGGTGGTCTCCGGCTATGAGGGGGGCAGCAACCGGCTGCATCTCTTTGACTTGGAGAGCGTGGACGAGAGCCTGGTCAAGAACGGCATTGACTTTGACAAGAAGGACATTGCCCACAACCTGACCCTGTTCCTGTACCCGGATGACAGCGACGACGCGGGCCGCCTGCTGCGGGTGTACCAGCAGTACTTTATGGTGAGCAACGCGGCCCAGCTGATTCTCAAGGAGCTCTCCGGCAAGGGCTATGCCCTGCGGGATTTGCACAAGCACGCGGTGGTTCAAATCAACGACACCCACCCCTCCATGATTATCCCAGAGCTTATCCGGCTGATGCTGAAAGACGGCATCCACATGGACGAGGCCATCTCCATTGTGGAGAAGACCTGCGCCTATACCAACCACACCATTTTGGCCGAGGCCCTGGAGAAGTGGCCCCTGCACTATCTCCAGCAGGCAGTGCCTGAGCTGGTGCCCATTATTCAGGAGCTGGATAAACGCGTCCGGCAGAAGTTCCCTGCCCCCCAGGATTTGGAGGAGGGCGGGGAGAACCCCAATGAGAAGCTCTGGCTCATTGACAGCCACGACTTGGTGCACATGGCCAATATGGATATCCACTATGGTTTCTCCGTAAACGGGGTGGCAGCCCTGCACACAGACATTTTGAAGCAGGCTGAGCTGAAACACTTTGCGGACATCTACCCAGAGAAGTTCAACAACAAGACCAATGGGGTCACTTTCCGCCGGTGGCTCATGCACTGCAACCCAGAGCTCAGTGATTTTATCACCGGGAAGATTGGGGACGGCTGGAAGAAGGATGCCATGGAGCTGGAAAAGCTCCTCCAGTTCCAGGACGATAAAGAGACCCTGGATAAGCTGCTGGCCATCAAGGCGGAGAAGAAGGCCCAGCTCAGCACCTATATGGAGGAGAAGACCGGCAGGGGCCTGGCGGAGGACGCTGTGTTTGACATCCAAATCAAGCGCCTCCACGAGTACAAGCGCCAGCAGATGAACGCCCTGTATATTATCTGGAAGTATCAGCAGATTAAGGCTGGGCACAAGCCTGCCCGGAAAATCACCCTGCTGTTTGGGGCAAAGGCTGCCCCGGCCTATATTATCGCCAAGGACATCATCCACCTGATTCTCTGCCTTTCAGAGCTGATTGCCAATGACGCGGAGGTCAGCCCCTGGCTGGAGGTGCGCATGGTGGAGAACTATAACGTCACCTGGGCGGAGAAGCTCATTCCGGCCTGCGACATCTCTGAGCAGATTTCCTTGGCCTCTAAAGAGGCCAGCGGCACGGGCAACATGAAGTTCATGCTTAACGGGGCTGTCACCCTGGGCACAGAGGACGGGGCCAATGTGGAGATTCATGAGCTGGTGGGGGATGAGAACATCTGTATTTTCGGCAAATCCAGCGATGAGGTCATCCATCTGTATGAGGAGGGGCCGGAGCGGTACACGCCCAGCGCCTATTACCCCAAGGATGAGGAAATCACCGGGCTGCTGGACTTTATCATCAGCCCCGCGCTCATGCGCATGGGCGACCCGGAGAACCTGGGCAGGCTCTACCGGGATATGACCCGCAAGGACTGGTTCATGGCCCTTTTGGACGTGAAGGAGTATATCGCGGCCAAAGAGCGGCTGCTGGGCCAGTATGAGGACCGGCAGGCCTGGGCCAAGCGTATGCTGGTGAACATTGCCAAGGCTGGATTCTTCTCCTCCGACCGGGCCATCGCCCAGTATAACCAGGATGTCTGGCATTTGAAATAAACGCAAAAAACAAGGAGAGCAGTCAGCCCAACCGGGCTGGCTGCTCTTTGCGGTTTCTATATAGGATATGCTCATTGGGCCTTGGCCTGGTCCGCCTCAATCTGCTGGGAGAGCTCAGTCCACTGGGCCAGCAGCTCCTCGCCCTGGGCGCTGAGGGCGAGGAGCTCTGCGGAGAGCGCCTCTATTTTCTGATAATCCGCCGCTGTGTCCGGCTGAAGCATCTGCTCCTCCAGCTGGGCCCGGCGGGCGTCCGTGTCCTCAATCTCCTGCTCCAGGCGGCTGAGGGCTGCGCGCTGCTTCCGGGCAGCTGCCTCCTGCTCCTTGCGCAGCTTGTACAGGTTCACTTTGGGGGGCGCTTTCTGCTCCTGCTGAATCTGGGCAGCCTCCCGCTGGGCCACATAATAGTCATAGTTGCCGTGGTACAGCTTGGCCCCCTGGGGGCTGAGCTCGTATACCTTGTCCGCCAGCTTGTTGATAAGGTACCGGTCGTGGGACACCACAAACAGGGTGCCGTCATAGCCGGAGAGGGCCTCCTCCAGGGCCTCGCAGGAGCCAATGTCCAGATGGTTGGTGGGCTCGTCCAAAAGGAGGAAGTTGGCCTTGGAGAGCATGAGCTTCAACAGCAGGATACGGGCCCGCTCACCGCCGCTGAGGGCCCCCACCGGCTTGAACACATCCTCCCCCCGGAACAGGAACACTGCCAGGGCGTTGCGCACCTCTGTCTGGGTCATCTGGGGGTGGATGTCCCAAATCTCGTCAATGACCTGTTTCTCGTCATGAAGGCTCAGCTGGGACTGCTCATAGTAGCCCAAATCCACCCCCGCGCCAATGCGCACAAAGCCTGTGTCCGGCTGGTACTGCTCTAAAAGAATCTTAAACAGGCTGGTCTTGCCGCAGCCGTTGGGGCCAATGAGGAAAATCTTCTGGCCCCGCTTCATCTCCAAATTCACGTTTTCAAAGAGCTTGGGCCCGCCAAAGGACAGGCTCAAATCCTCCGCGGTGAGCACGTCATCCCCTGAGCGGCGGCTGGCGCGGAACTGGAAACGGATGGAGTCCGGGTCCTCGGCGGGCTTTTCCAGGGTGGCCTCCAGGCGGTCAATGGCCTTCTGCTTGCTGGCAATGGTCACATAGTTGCGCTCCTGGTTCCACCGGCGCTGCTGCTCAATAATGCCCTCAATGCGCTGAATCTCCTTTTTGGTGTTCTCATACACCCGCTGGGCTGCCAGCCGCTTTTCGGCCCGCAGCTCTAAGTACCGGCTGTAGCTGCCCTTATAGGACTCTACGGTCAGGTTCTGCATTTCCAGGGTGCGCTCAGTCACCTTGTCCAGGAAATACCGGTCATGGGAGATGACAATATAGGCCCCCGGGTAGGTTTGGAGGAAGCCCTCCAGCCACTCCACGGCGGCAATGTCCAGGTGGTTGGTGGGCTCGTCCAGCAGCAGGAGGTTGGCCCCGCCCAGCAGCATTTTGGCCAGCTGCAGCTTGGCCTTCTGCCCGCCGCTGAGAACCCCCACCTTGTTCTCTGTCTGCTCCTGGGTAAAGCCCAGGCCCATCAGGGCGCTGCGGGCCCTGGACCGGCAGGTAAGGCCGCCCCCGTCCACAAACCGGTCGTTCAGCTCGCCTTGGCGGAGGATAAGCTCCTCCTGCTCTTTGCTGTCATTGGTTTGGGAGAGCCGGATGCTGAGCGCCTCCAGCTCCTTTTCCATCTGCAGCAGGGGGGCGAACACAGTCAGGACCTCCTCAAAGGCGGTCTTGTGAAAATCCCGGCACACATGCTGCTCCATATAACCCGGGCGGGCGTCCCTGGCAAAGACCACAGAGCCGCTGTCCGGGACGTATTCCCCGGTGAGGGTTTTGAAAAGGCTGGTCTTCCCGCTGCCGTTGACCCCTACCAGGCCCACCCGTTCGCCCTTTTGCATCTCAAAGCTGATGTTCTGTAAAATCTGCAGCTCCCCAAAGGTGAGGGAGACATTTTTTACGGTCAAAATAGCCATGTTTCCTTTTTCCTTCCTGCTTCCTTCTTTGGCTCTTTTTGGAAAAAACAAGCCTGAAATCTAATTTCAAACCATAGTTTCACTTTTGTTCAAACGATTTTTCGGAAAACCTTGCTTTTCCTGAAGGTTTCGTGTATAATCATAGCAACCAGAATTAAGGGAGATGTTGTAACTGTGAAATGCCCCTACTGCGGATATACCGAGAGCAAGGTCGTGGATTCCCGGCCCACTGATGAAAACGAGCGCATTCGCCGCCGGCGGGAGTGCCTGAAATGCGGCAAGCGCTTTACCACCTATGAGGTCATTGAGAGCATCCCCATTGTGGTCATTAAGAAGGACCGCTCTCGTGAGGCCTTTGACAGGCAGAAGCTGCTCAACGGCCTTTTGCGCGCCTGCGAAAAGCGCCCGGTGGCTTTGGAAACCCTGGAGCATATTGTCAGCGAAATTGAGGTCCTGCTGCAGAACTCCCTGGACAAGGAGGTCTCCTCTCAGCGCATTGGCACCTATGCCATGGAAAAGCTGAAAACTGTGGACGAGGTGGCCTATGTGCGCTTTGCCTCTGTTTACCGGCAGTTTAAGGACATCAACAGCTTTATGGAAGAGCTGAGCAAAATCATCAGCAGCAAGCAGGGCGGCTGAGCCCGCTCAGCCCAAAACAGCCCTATCGGAAAAAATCAGGCGCGGCGAAACCGTCGCGTCTGGTTTTTTGTCTGCTTTTTGGGGGAACACCCTGAGATTTATCCACCCAGCCTGTCCATAATTTCCCTGGCCAGCTCTGCGGGGGTACGGCCCTGCACAAAGAGCTTTTCCGTGCCCATGGCCTCATACAGGGCAAGGCGCTCCAGGCTGCGCTCCAGCACGTCCGGAGTGCGCAGGCCAGCGGCAATGTCCTTTTTTATATGGCAGCGCAAGGCCTCCGGCGTCACCATCAGGGTGAACACCCAGGCCTGCACATCCCGCAAATCCAGCCGGGCCAGCAGCCCGTCGATTATCTCCTGCCGGTGAAGCACCCAGCAGAAAATCACCGTCTCAAAGGCCGGGCAGGCCAAAAAGCCCCCCAGGGTGTGGACGATATTGTCCTGCACCAAGGCCTTGGTCTCCTCTGTCACCACAAAGGGCTCCATGTCCCAGCACCAGTCCCCGTCCAAAAAGGCGCAGGGCGCGGCCAGCCTTTTCAGCTCCCGGCAGACCGTGGTCTTGCCGGCACCCATGGTCCCGTTTACAATCACCAGCCGCTTCACAGGGTTTTGGCCAGCTCTTTCAAATAGGCCCTGAAGTCCCTGCCAATCTCCGGGTGCTGGAGGGCGACCTCTACCCCGGCCTGCATGACCCCCAGCTTGCTGCCCATGTCATAGCGCCTGCCGGTAAAGTCCACAGCCACCATGCCCTCCCGGCGGGCCAGGGCCTTCATGGCGTCTGTCAGCTGAATCTCCCCGCCCGCGCCGGGAGGGGTGCTGTCCAAAATGTCAAAGATGTCCGGGGGCAGCACACAGCGCCCCAGAATGGAGTACAGGGAGAACTCCTCCCCTGGGGCAGGCTTTTCCACCATATCCGTGCAGCGGAACCGGCCCTGGGCCAGAGGCTCCACCTTGAGGGAGGAATACTTGCGGATGGCCTGGGGGCTGACCTCTTTCACCCCCACCACGCCCAGGCCGTACTCTTCATAGGCCCGGATAAGCTGGCCGCAGGCCGGGTCTTCCCCAATAATCACATCGTCCCCGTAGAGCACGGCAAAGGGCTCGTCCCCAATAAAGCTGCGGGCGCAGTTCACCGCGTGGCCCAGGCCCCGGGTCTCCTTCTGGCGGACATACCAGATGTTGGCCAGCCGGGTGATATCCCGGACCTGCCGGAGGATTGGGGCCTTGGCCGGGTCGGCGGCAAGGCGCTCTTCCAGCTCAGGGGCCCGGTCAAAGTGGTCCTCCAGCAGGCCCTTGCCCCGGTTGGTGATAATGAGGATGTCCGTGATGCCGGAGGCAGCGGCCTCCTCCACAATATACTGGATGGCAGGCTTGTCAACAATGGGGAGCATCTCCTTGGGCATGGCCTTGGTTGCCGGGAGCACCCGGGTGCCCAGGCCAGCGGCGGGGATAACAGCTTTGCGGATTTTTTTCATAGGGTACATCCTTTCCGGCTCAGAATAGGGCAGGGCGGCCAGGCCCTGCCAAAGGCTTGCTAAAAAATCCCCGTGCCCAGGCCCTAGGGCTTGTTTGAAAAATCGAAAACGCCGTCTTTTTACCCAGAAGCAACCATCTTCTGCGTCGAAAATCCTCGTAATACGCAAGTATTACTTGCGGTTTTCTCCTTGAAACTGACCGTTTCTGGTCAAAAATCCGTCATTTCCTCTATTTTCAAACAAGCCCTAAAGCAGCAGGGGAACCACGTTCACCAGCAGAAAATAACACACAAACATGCACACCGCCACAGACACGTTCACGCCCCCCTGGGCGTCCAGGGTCATGTTGGGCTCGTCCGACAGATTGGCAGCCTTCACCCGGCGCACAGTGCGCACGCAGTGGTTCATATACATCCTGTTCCCCCGTATCCCCACAAAGAGCATCACAGCCAGCATCAGCAGCAGGCAGAGCATGGGCAGGCAGATTTTCAGGTAGAGCCCAGGCTCCTGGGCCATCATCTGGCTGATGACAATCATCTGCTCATTGGTGGGGGCAAAGCCCTTGGTGATGTCCATCCCGGCCTGGCCCATCAGCTCCATGAGCACAGGGGTGGCCACAAAGAGGGAGGACGCCAGGTACAGCAGGTACAGCAGGAACATAATGCCAGTGACAATGGCCCCGTATCGGTACTGCTTGCGGTAGAGCATCCAGGCCCCGGAGAACAGGAAGGCCGAAAAGTTGAACTTGTTCCGCCGGGTCTGCTTCATATAGCGGAACACAGGCATATAATAGGCTGTGTTCTGCTTCACCAGCTTAGAGGCGTCCCCATAGCTGACCCCGGCGTCCAGCACGTCCGCCGGGTTCACCCCGCCCATGGGGTCGAATACAAAGGGGTTCTGGGCATACCCTCCCCTGGGCGGGCCGCCGTAGGGGCTGTAGGGGGGCGGGACAGGCCGCGGGCCCGGGGCGGCCTCTGGGGGAGGCGAGTTGTGATAACGTTTGGGCTCGCCCAGCAGAGAGCTGCCGCAGCGGCTGCAGAACAGGGCGCTGTGGCTGTTCAGATATCCGCAGACAGGGCACTCCCTGTCCTTAATCTCCGCCGAGGCCTCGGGAGGCTTGGGCGGCGGTGGAGGGGCCCAGTCCTTTCCCGCCTGGTGCAAGTCGTCAAAAATACACTGTCCTGCCTGGGTGTAGCAGTCCCGGTGATAGGGCGCGCCGCACTGGGGGCAGACCACAATGTCGTCCCCCTCTTTGAAGGTTTCGCCGCAGACCGGGCATTTCAGCCCAATGAAATCAATCATGCCAAAAGCCATTCCTTTTTCACTTATATGAGATATACAGCTCCTATTTTACACGATTTTTCCGAAAAGTGCAACTGCCAGTCTGTAAACTTTCTATCAACTTTTCCATGGTCATTTCTGTGTAACTTGGACGCTTTACATTTGGCGCGGGATTATGTATAATAAAGGGTACAGCTAACGGGCTCCAAAATAGGTGCTGCCTCAGAGGTCATACCTCTTTTGAGCCTGGCGGCGGGGGCGCGCCCCTGCCGCCCCTGCTGCCGTTCACCCTAATAGAGCTGGGATTCCTAGAGAAATACCGGTTCTGAATATATAACAAAGCAGGTCTGCAATATTTTCTGAAAGAGGAGGAACCTCCCATGCACTTTACAGGCCGTACCTGGCGGCCGCCCTATGAGGCTCAATCCGTACCCCTGCAGGTCACGGCAGGCTGTACCTGGCGCAAATGCCGGTTCTGCGGGCTGTATCAAAACGAAACCTTCCGTATGTCGCCCATGGAGGAGCTGGAGGAGGATTTGGCTGAGATTAAGGCTGTCCAGCCCTATGCCCGGCGGGTGTTCCTGACCGGGGCCAACCCTTTTGCCATGGGGTTTGAGCAGCTGAGCCTGCGGGCAATGACCATCCGGGAGCATCTTATCAAATGCCAGACCATTGCCATGTTTGCCAGCATCCGGGACATTAAGGCCAAATCCGTGGAGGAGCTCCAGCGGCTGCGGGCCATGGGCATCAACGGCCTGAGCATCGGTACAGAGAGCGGCGACCCCCAGACCCTCCACCTGGCCCGGAAGGGCTATACTGCGGATGACATCTTTGTCCAGTGCCAGAAGCTGGACAAGGCGGGGATTGAATACTATTTTATCTATATGACCGGCCTGGCCGGAAGGGGGAACGCCACCCGCAATGCCAGAAAGTCCGCGGCCCTGTTCAGCAGGCTGAACCCCCGGTTCATCTCTGTGGACTCGCTGGTGCTGTTTCCGGGCACAGAGCTGTATGATATGGCCGGGCAGGGGCAGTTTATCCCAGCGGGGGAAAAAGAGCGCCTGCGGGAGCTGCAGGCCTTTATCTCCCAGCTGCAGATTCGGGTACACCTGTTCGCGGATTCCAAGTCCAATTTCTTCCCCTTTACCGCCTATCTGCCCCGGGACAGGGAGCGGGCGGTGGGGGAGCTGCAGAAGGTGATGGATACAGTGAGTGAGGAAGAGATGGCAGCCTACCGGGCGGGCCTGGACTCCCTGTGAGAGGGCCTGCAAACATCGGAAACCACTATTGAGAAATGAGGTAAATATATGCTGCAATTTGACGAACTGAATCACCAGCTTCAAGAGCAACAGACTGCCCTTGCTGCCCTGGAGGCTGCTCTTGGCCTTCCCCGCCTTCGGGAGGAGGTGGAGATGCTGGAGCACAAGTCCGCTGAGCCTGGCTTTTGGGACGACATGCAGAACGCCCAGAAAATCACCCAGCGCATGGCTGGCCTGAAGGCCAAGGACGAGAATTATCAGAAGCTCTGCGTCCGGTGCGAGGACGCCTCTGCCCTGATTGAGCTGGGGGACGAGGCAGAGGACTTGTCCCTGGTGGCTGAGGTCCAGGCTGAGCTGGACAGCATCCGTGGGGAGATTGAGGCCATGCGCCTGTCCACCTTGCTCACCGGGGAGTATGACGGCCACAACGCCATCCTCACCTTCCACCCCGGCTCCGGCGGCACAGAGGCCCAGGACTGGGCAGAGATGCTGTTCCGCATGTACAACCGCTGGGCAGAGCGCCGGGGCTTTAAGGTCACCACCCTGGACTATCTGGACGGGGACGAGGCCGGGCTCAAGTCCGCCACTGTGCTGGTGGAGGGGGAGAATGCTTACGGCTACCTGAAGGGCGAGATGGGCGTGCACCGGCTGGTGCGGGTCTCTCCCTTTGACGCGGCCGGGCGGCGGCAGACCTCCTTTGCCTCTTTGGAGGTCATGCCTGAAATTGAGGAGGACAACTCTGTGGAGGTGAGCCCGGACGACATCAAAATGGAGGTGTACCGGGCCTCCGGCGCAGGCGGGCAGAAGGTGAACAAGACCTCCTCCGCTGTGCGGCTGATTCACATCCCCACAGGCATTGTGGTCAGCTGCCAGGTGGAGCGCAGCCAGTACCAGAACCGGGACGTGGCCATGAAGATGCTGATTTCCAAGCTGGTGGAGATTAAAGAGCGGGAGAACCTGGAGAAAATCAGCGACATCAAGGGGGAGCAGAAGGAGATTACCTGGGGCAGCCAGATTCGCTCCTATGTGTTCATGCCCTATACCATGGTAAAGGACCACCGTACCGGCCATGAGACCGGAAACGTAAACGCGGTGATGGACGGGGATTTGGACGGGTTCATTACTGCCTATCTCTCCGCCAAAAGCCAGAACGCCCTGGAGTCTGTTTGAGAAACGGAAGGATATACGAAAATTATGAGAAACACCCTGAAAAAACGCCTGATTGCCCTGGCTCTGTGCCTGTGCCTCTGCCTGTCCTGCACCGGCTGCACGGCCTTTGCCGCGGAGCCGGACCCTACAGAGGCTTTCTTTGACATTGACAGCCACTGGGCCAAGCCTGCCATCCGGTACTGCCTGGAATACGGGTATATGACCGGCCTTGAGGAGGGGCGCTTCGGCCCGGACGAGCCGGTCACCCGGGCACAGCTGGTGCAGTCCCTGTACGCGATGGCAGGCTCGCCCAGCGTGGCCGGCATGGACTGCCCCCTGGTGGACATTGGCGGGCATGAGGCCAGGCGCGCCATCTTTTGGGCCTATAACACCCAGGTGGTCAGCGGCTCAGGGGGGAACACCTTTGAGCCGGACAGGGATGTGAGCCGGGAGCAGGCTGCCCTTCTGTTCAAAAACTACCGGGAGACCACGCTTGGGGAGCCGCTCACTGCGGCGGATACATATCTTGCGCAGTTCAAAGACCGGGGCCAGGTGAGCGGCTGGGCCCAGGAGGCCATGAGCTGGGCTGTCCAGTCCGGGCTCATGGGGGGCGGCTCCGGCCCGGACCGGCTGGACCCCCAGGCCAGCTTTACCCGGGCCCAGCTGGCGGTGTTCATCCAGAATTATTACAACCCCTTCCAGGGCCTGGGCCACTGGGAGGAGCCCCAGGAGCCCAAACAGGGCAGGGAATTTTCCGGGCTGAGCTATGGCAGCAACAGCGAGCTGGTCCGCTATGTGCGCCTGAGCCCCAACCACTCCGGACGGCGCAGCCACACCATTGACACCATCACCATCCACTGCATGGCAGGGGACATGAGCGTGGAGCAGTGCGGGGAGCTGTTCGCGGACCCTATGCGCCAGGCCAGCAGCAACTATGGCATTGGCAGCGACGGGCGCATCGCCCTGTATGTGGACGAGCGAAACCGCTCCTGGTGCTCCTCCTCCGCGGCCAACGACCACCGGGCTGTGACCATCGAGGTGGCCAACAACGGGCCCGGGCCCAGCTGGCCGGTCTCTGAGCAGGCCTATGGGGCCCTTATTGATTTGGTGACAGACATCTGCTGGCGCAACGGCATCAAGCGGCTGCTGTGGCAGGGGGATAAGGAGCTGATTGGCCAGGTGGAGCTGCAGAACATGACAGTCCACCGGTGGTTTGCCGACAAGTCCTGTCCCGGCGAGTTCCTGTACAGCCGCCACGGGGACATTGCGGCCCAGGTGAACCGCAGGCTTGCCGCCCTGGAGACTGCCGCTGTCCTGGACCAGGCCCTGGATGTGGCCACAGCCCTGAACACAGAGAGGAGCGGGAATGAGTGAACTTTGAAATGATTCCAGTCCAAGAGGACGAGAAGGAAATTTTGCGGAACCTGATGGAGAAATACCTCTACGAGTTCTCCCAGTACGAGCTGTGCGATGTGAACCCCCTGGGCCTGTACGGGTACAGCTACCTGGACTGCTACTGGACAGAGGAGGGCCGCTGGGCGTTCTTCCTCAAAGCGGACGGGAAGCTGGCAGGCTTCGCCATGGTGAACGACTACCCTGAGGCCGGGAAAACGGATTACTGTATGTCCGAGTTTTTCGTGATGCACAAGTACCGCCGCTGCGGGCTGGGCTCCTGGGCGGCGCTGGGGCTGTTTGAGAAGTTTTCGGGCAGCTGGCAGCTGAAGTACCACCCAGGGAACGGGCCCTCAGTGGAGTTTTGGAATAAAGTGGTTAGAAAATGGACAGGGGGAAAGTACCGAAAGGAGGAGCGGGAGGATGTGGCATATCCCGACGGCACGCCGGGGGTGGTGCTGTTCTTCCGCACAGACAGCTAGGGGAAAAGGGGGCTTTCGTCAGGCGGTGCGTGTATTTGCGCACCCGGAAGCATATGATGTGGGGATGCTTCGCGCTGGCGTGGGAGGGGGTTGGTCTGGCAGCACGGAGGAGCTGTTCCGGCAGATGCCGCTCTCTTAGAAAGCGGGCGTTGGCCGGGAGGCTTAGGCCCGCCACGTTTCGGAAGGTCAGTCCGCATCGCTCCGCCAGTTTGGAAACCGAAGGTTTCCAAACTGAGCGGAATTGTGCTGCTCGGGTGGGTGTGCGGCGCTCCTGCCTGCCACGTACTGGTGTTGGCGGGTCGATTGAAGAGGTGCCTCGCACTATTCCCTGTGAGCGCCGCCCTAAGGGCAAGGGCCAGACCTTGGGGCTTTGGCCCCAACCCCCACCAGGGGCCAAGCGCCCCTGGACCGCGTTATGGCCCCCGCCGGGGGCCTTTTTTGTGGGCTTTAGGAGGCGGCAGCGTCAAAAGGAAACTTGTAAACTTTCTTCCGCCCCCTTTCATTTCCCGGCAGAATGTGGTAGAATAAGCTCTGGGCCAAAATAACAAAGTCATTGGCTTGCCGCTGGCTCTCCTGTCCCTTGGGAGGGCGAACAGCCCCGCCCGGTTCCCCCTGGGCGTTGATCGCTGAATCATGGGCAGCTCCCATGGTAGAAAGGATGGTAAACATGAGTACGCAAAACACACAGGCCTTTGAGAGCTATGAGTCAGAGGTGCGCTCCTACTGCCGCAATTTCCCCGCAGTGTTCGCCACTGCAAAGGGCCCCTTCCTGTATGATGAAGAGGGGCGGGAGTATATTGACTTCTTCTGCGGCGCGGGCGCCCTGAACTACGGCCATAACCCGGATTTGATTCGGGACAGGCTGGTAGAGTACCTGCAGAAGGACGGGGTCATGCACGCCCTGGATATGTACACAAGCCCCAAGCGGGAGTTTATCCAGTTTTACGAGGAAAAGGTCCTGAAGCCCCGGGGGCTTTGCTATAAGCTCCAGTTCCCTGGCCCCACTGGCACCAACGCGGTGGAGGCCGCGCTGAAGCTGGCCCGCAAGGTCAAGAAACGGCCTGGCATCTTTGCCCTGATGGGCGGGTTCCACGGCATGACCCTGGGCTCGATTGCCCTGACCACTGACGCCGCCAGCCGGGCAGGCGCGGGGGTGCCCCTGAACAACGTGACCCATGTGCCAGCTCCCTACATGTTCCCGGAGCTGGACACCTTAAAATATATTGAGACCCTGCTCACCGACGACCACTCGGGGGTGGAGAAGCCCGCTGCCATTATCCTGGAGACCACCCAGGCGGACGGGGGCATCTACCCCATGCCCGTGGAGTACCTTCAGGGCCTGCGGGCCCTGTGCGACAGGCACGGCATTCTGCTGATTGTGGACGACGTGCAGGTGGGCTGCGCCCGGACCGGCTGGTTCTTCTCCTTTGAGCGGGCAGGCATAGTGCCGGATATTGTCACCCAGTCCAAGTCCATTGGGGGCTATGGAATGCCCTTTGCCCTGGTGCTTTTGAAGCCGGAGCTGGACGTTTGGGAGCCCGGGGAGCATAACGGCACGTTCCGGGGCTATCAGCTGTCCATGGTGGCGGCCAAGGCCGGGCTGGAAATCATGCTGAACGAGCATGTGGAGGAAAAGGTCCGGGCCGGGGAGAAGATAATCAGCCAGGCCATGGAGGAGATTCGCGGCATTGCGCCGGAGAAGATACAGATTCGGGGCGTGGGATATGTCTGGGGCGTGGACTTAGCCGGATGTGATGGAGAGAAAGCCCCGGGGAGCACCAGTAAGCGGGTGCTGGATAAGGCCTTTGCCAGCGGGCTGATTGTAGAGCGGGTTGGCAGAGGGAACGCGGTGGTGAAGGTGATGCCGGAGCTGCTGATTGAGGAAGAAACGCTGCAGAAAGGGCTCAGTATCCTGACAGCAGCGGTAAGGGAAGCGGTGCAATAAGCCTAACGGCGGGCCCATCTCGGGGTCAAGGGGGTGAGCGTGTGCCAGTGGCACACAAGCTGCGAACC
>CAJTXF010000024.1 GCA_910580045.1 uncultured Eubacteriales bacterium | reverse complement strand
CACCCCGCCAGGGGGCAAGCCCCCCTGGACCCCGGTCGCCGCCTGTCCGTACTGCTTGGCGAAAGGCCGTGCCCCGGGCCGGCAGGTGTATCGTCTTATTGTGAAAGGTCAGATGATAAATTTGGAAATCAGAACAAAGCGGCTTATTATCAAGCCCTATCAGCCAATATATTTAGAGGACTATTATCGGGAGTTTACTGAGGAAATCACAAAATACCAGTACCCGGACAGTTTCCCGGATTTGGAGACTGCCAATCAGGTGCTGTCCGGCTTCTGCCAGGAGATGGAGGCAGGGAATATGCTGGAGCTGGCCATTCTCAGCCAGGAGGGGGAATTCCTCGGCAGCGCGGAGGTGTTCGGAATGAGAGAGGATGCCCCGGAGCTGGGCCTCTGGCTGAAAAGCGCCGCCCAGGGCGCGGGATACGGGTATGAGGCCCTGCGGGCTGTTCTGGACTACCTGAACAGCCTGGGAAGGTACCGGTATTATCTCTATGAGGCAGATGTACGGAATGCCCCCAGCTGCCGTTTGGCAGAGAAATTCCGGTTCGAGGCGGGGGAGAGCCAGGAGATTGCAGCAGAGTCAGGAAAGAAGCTCACCCTGCGGGCCTACCGGATTTTCGGTTAGCCTGGGGTACAGATTCAGAGGATTGGAGGTGCCAAAATGTTTATAGATATTGCAAAAATATACGTGAAAGCCGGTGACGGCGGCGACGGAGCAGTGGCCTTTCACCGGGAGAAGTACGTGGCCGCAGGGGGGCCTGACGGCGGCGACGGGGGTAAGGGCGGCGACGTGCTCTTTCAGGCGGACAGCAACCTGTCCACCCTGGCAGACTTCCGATATAAGCGCAAGTACACCGCCCAGAGGGGGGAGAACGGCCGGGGCGGCCGCTGCTCCGGCAAGTCGGCCCCGGATTTGCTCATCAAGGTGCCCAGGGGCACTTTGGTCAAGGATGCGGACACAGGCCGGGTGATTGCTGACATCTGGGACGACGAGCCCCAGCTGATTGCCAAAGGCGGCCGGGGGGGCTGGGGGAATACCCACTTTGCCACCCCTTCCCGCCAGACCCCCCGGTTCGCCAAGCCCGGCCTGCCTGGCCAGGCCTTTAATGTGCAGCTGGAGCTGAAGCTGCTGGCGGACGTGGGCCTGGTGGGCTTCCCAAATGTGGGCAAGTCCACCCTGATTTCCGTGGTCAGCGAGGCCAAGCCCAACATCGCGGACTACCACTTTACCACCCTGACCCCTGTGCTGGGGGTGGTGCCTTTGGGTGAGGGCCGCTCTTTTGTGATGGCGGACGTCCCTGGGCTGATTGAGGGGGCCTGGGAGGGCCGGGGGCTGGGGCACCAGTTCCTGCGCCATGTGGAGCGCTGCCGGATGCTTGTGCATATTGTGGATGTAGCGGGCAGCGAGGGCCGGGACCCCAAGGAAGATTTTTCTATCATCAATCAGGAGCTTCGCAAGTTCAACCCAGAGCTGGCTGAGCGCCCTATGCTGGTGGCAGGCAACAAGTGCGATTTGGCGGAGGAGGGACAGGTGGAGGACTTCCGCCGGTTTGTGGAGGGGCAGGGATATCAGTTCTTCCCCATCATTGCCCCTATCAATGAACAGGTAGACGCCCTTGTGAACGCCATCACTGCCCAGCTGCAAAAGCTGCCGCCCATTCTGCGCTATCAGCCGGAGCCTGTGGAGCTTCGTCCCCTGGAGGAGCTGGAGCGGGATAAGGTCACAGTCACCCAGCAGGATGGTCTATATATGGTGGAGGCACCCTGGTTGGAGCGTATTATGCAGACTGTGGACTTTGACGATTCAGAGTCCCTGCAGTACTTCCAGCGGGTGCTCATCCAGACCGGGGTCATCGACGCCCTGCGGGAGGCAGGCTGCGGTGAGGGAGATAGTGTGGATATCTATGGGCTGGAATTTGATTTTGTAGAGTAAGGAGTGAGGCTGTTTGGCAACGCTGCTGGGCCAGCCGGGAGACTACCGGCTGCTGAGCCCCCTTGACTTGGCCTTTGTGGGGGACGGGGTGTTCGACCTGTTATGCCGGGAGCTGCTTCTGCGGGGGGGCAGCTGCCCGGTGAAAAAGCTCCACCAGCGCAAAACAGAGCTGGTGAACTGTCAGGCCCAGGCCAGGGCCTTGGAGAAGCTGTGGCCCGGGCTCTCGGAAGAAGAGCGGGCCGTGGCCCTGCGGGGCCGCAACGCCCATGTGGGCCATGTGCCCAAAAACGCCAGCACGGCCGACTATCACGGGGCCACGGCCCTGGAGGCCCTGTTTGGCTGGCTGTACCTGGGCGGGGAGACCCAGCGGCTGCGGGAGCTGTTCCAGCTGATTATGGATACTGCCGGGGCGGCGGAAGGGGTGTGAGCGCGGGGTGTTTCAGGACAGCATGATAGAGGACTTTGCCAATCCTAGGTTCCGGCAGGCGTTTCAAAGCTATTTTCAGGAGCTGGGCATCCAGGTCCGGGACTGGGACGGCCTGTTCCGGGAGATGGACACTGACAGCCGGGGCACCCGCGCCATTGTGCGCGCAGAGGGGGAGCGGACAGTGGGATTCATCCAGTTCTGCCCCATTGAGTTCAGCAGCTGGTTCTTCACAAAGGGCGCGGGCTTTGTGCGGGAGTTTTGGGTCGCGCCGGAGTTCCGGGGAAAAGGCCACGGAAAAGCACTGCTGGGCAAGGCGGAGAGCTGGTTTCAGAGCCAGGGGCTGGGCCTGGTGCTGCTGACCACGGACACTGCTTCGGGATTTTATGAGCGGCTGGGCTACCGGCCTGACAGGCAGTTCCAGGCAAAGAACCAGGACATGGTATACCGAAAAGAAATTTGAGAGGAGAGCGAAAGCGGAATGCAGAGCAGACGGAAGGATATTTTTTTGGACGTGGTGTTTCTTTTTGCCGGGGCGCTGGTGTACGCGGCGGCTGTCACCGGGCTGACCGCCCCCAACAACATCGCCCCTGGGGGCGTGACGGGCCTTTGCACCATGCTGAATTACCTTTTTGGCACGCCCATTGGCCTGATGAGCTTTCTTATCAACCTGCCCATCATCATCTGGGCAGTGGTGGAGATTGGATATAAGCTGGTTATCCGCACCATGGCGGCCATTGTCCTCTCGTCTTTGTTCATTGATTTGCTCACTGGGGTGATGCCTGTATACCGGGGGGACCCTATTCTGGTGGCCGTGTTTTCCGGGGCCTGCGAGGGGCTGGGCCTGTCCCTGACCTTTGTGCGGGGCGCCACCACCGGCGGCACGGACATGATTGCCCGGCTGCTGGAGCGGCGGATGCCCCAGCTCTCTATGGGCAAGCTGATGCTGGCGCTGGACGGGGTAATTATCGCGGTGTCGGCAGTGGTGTTCGGCAGCATTGAGAACGCTATGTATGCCTGCATTGACATTTTTGTAGCCACAAGCATTATTGACGCCATTCTCTACGGCACAGACGTGGGAACGGGCAAGCTGTTCTTTGTCATGTCCCCCAAGGTGCGGAGTATGGGAGAGCGGGTCATCAAGGAGCTGGACAGAACAGTGACCTATCTGGACAGCAAGGGGGGCTACAGCAAAGAGCCAGGGGAGACCATGCTGTGTGTGGTGAGGCGGTTTGAGGTATACCAGATACAGGCGATTATCCGGGACGAGGATAAAAACGCGTTTGTGGTGGTGGGAGACGCGGGCCAGATAACGGGAGAAGGGTTCCGCTCTATGCACTCAGATGATAAGCCCCTGGGGCAGCTGCTGAAAGAGATGAAGAAGAAGGGGAGCTAGGAAGGAAAGGGCCTGGCGGCTCCGAGGCAGGGGCTGGCGGTAAGAGCAAGGTAAGGCGGCGACCGGGGTCCAGGGGGGTGAGCGTTTGCCAGTGGCAGACAAGCTGCGAACCGACCGAGGCGGCAGCCGAGACCTTGCCCTTGACCTTAAAGGGCGGCGCGCACCAAGCTGCCTCGGAGTCTGCTTGATGCGCGCCGCCCTTACGGTCAAGGTCAAGACCTTGGGGACTTTGTCCCCAAACCCCTACCACCTTTTGAAAAAGGTGGACGAAAACTTTCATTCCGCCTTTCAGCTGTGCTTGGCGAAAGCATCCCCCCCGCGCCGTCAGGCTCTTTCAGCTTTTATCCCATCCCTTATCTGAACTCAAAGGAGGTCCTTATTATGAAACGTTTGCTCTGCCTGCTCCTTCCTCTTCTTCTTTCCCTGCTCACCTTCCCTTCCTGCGGAGAAATCTATCAATCCGGCATGGAGTTTACCTATCCCCTCCCTCAAAACGTGGATACCCTGGACCCCCAGACCGCCTCCCGCCAGTCCTCCTTCCTGACCATCCACTCGATCTTCGAGGGCCTGTGCAGAATCGACCCGGAGGGCAACGTGGTCCCCGGCGCGGCCAGGAAATGGGAGGCCGACGAGACCTATACCCGCTTTACCTTCCATCTGGACAGCGCCGCCAAGTGGAGCGACGGCAGTCCGGTAACGGCGGACGATTTCCTCTTCGCCATCCAGCGGGCCCTGCGCCCGGAGACCGCCACCCCCTCGGTGGACGACCTGTTCATCATCCAGGGGGCCCGGGCTGTGTATCAGGGCGAGGCGGACGAGAGCTTCCTGGGCGTGTGGGCTGAGGACGAACGAACCCTCACCATACAGCTGGAGAGGAGCTATCCGGACTTTCCCGCTCTCACCGCGGGCACCCACTATATGCCCTGCAGCCGCAGTTATTTTGAGAGCTGCAGCGGGCACTACGGCCTCTCGTCTGAGTACCTGCTCACCAACGGGCCCTTTACCTTTGGGAGCATCTACGCCTGGTCCACGGATGTGGGCAGCAGGAAGATAGAGCTGGTGCCCTCTGACACCTACCGGGAGGCCAAAAAGGTGGCGCCCGGCAAGCTCACCTATTTGATTGATTATGACGACGCCCTGACCCAGGAGCCGGTGAGCGCCCTGCTCAGCGGGAGCATAGACGTGAGCATCCTTCCTGAGAGCACGGCCAAAGAGGCTGCGGGGCAGGGCTGCGGCGTGCAGGTGCTGGATGACTCTGTCACCGGGCTGCTGCTGAACCCAGAGGCCGGGGTGCTCAAGCATGTCCAGGCCCGGGAAATCTTTATCCGCACCATTGACCGGGCCAGCCTGCTGGCCCGGCGGGAGGAGGACAACTCCCACGAGGCCATGGGTGTGATGGCGGACTGTGTGCGCTGGGACGGCCAGCCCTATTACGGGGACGGGGCGGTCATGTTCGCCGCCCAGGACGACGGGGTGCTGGAAAGCCTTCTGCCAGCTTTGCTGAACACCATCAAGGAGGAGCGGATGCCGGAAATCACGGTTATCTGTCCCGATGACGAAGAGTCTGTGAACGTGGCCAACGGCCTGCTGGTCTCCTGGAACAAGAAGTTCAGCAATGGGTATAATATTGAGCCCCTGGACGACGCGGAGTTTCAGAGCCGCATCGCCTCCGGGGAGTATCAGGCCGCGCTGTACACCCTGCGGGCCGGGGGTACCACGCCCTATCAGGTGCTGAAAGCCTTTGAGAGCAGCTCTACCCCCGCCCTGCTGAAAAGCGAGGAGTATGACGGGCTGCTCCACACGCTGAACTTTGGCCTGTCAGAGTACAGGAGCCTGGAGACCTATCTGCTGAACAACTTTGTTTTCTATCCTCTGTTCAGCGACAAGACCTATTATGTCACCAGCCCCAACAGCCAGGGCATTTTGGCCGCGCCGGATTTGGGCATTGACTTTTCCGGGGCAAAGAAGAAAGAGTAGGGGAGGGAGCCGGTATGAAGCGGAAACCGCTGAGCCTGGAAGAGGCCGGGGCGTATTCAGAAGATGCGGGCCCGGCAGGGGAGAGCACTGCCTGGGCCACAGAGGGCCTGCGCCTTGCCATAGAGCGGGAGCTGACCGCCCGGCAGAGGGAGTGCGTGGAGCTGTACTACTACCAGGGCCTGACCATGGAGGAAGTGGGGAAGCGGCTGGGCATTGGCAAGGCCACAGTGTGCAGGCACCTGCAAAAGAGCCAGGCCCGGCTGCAGCGTGTGGCAGCCTATATGCAGATTGGGCGCAGGACAGCGAAACAGCCCAAGTAACAGCTTTCAATTACAATTTGTTTACATTCCCATGAATACTTGCTGCGCCCCTGTGCTGTATGATAAGCCTATCACAACTGTAAGGAGGCCTATCTTCATGCTGAAACATTCTCTGTCCAAACGCCTGGCCGCTCTGGCCCTGTGCGGCGCCCTGGCTCTCAGCCTCACTGCCTGCCAGGAGGACCCAGAGGGCACCATTGTGGCCCACAAGGATATGGATAAGCTCATCTCCCAGGCCGCTGGCGCCGGAGACGGCCAGGCGGACGCTGCCCAGGTGGTGCAGGACACCCCGCCGGACTATCAGACTACCCTGAAAAGTGAGGAGCTGGGGGTCACGGTGAACGTGAAAGCCTCGGTGGAGGTGCCCACGGTGGAGACTCTCAGCATCTACCGGGTGCGGCAGAAGCCCTTTGACCAGGCCTTTGTGGATAAGGTCCGGCAGGAGCTGATGGGGGACGGGGCCCTCTATGACGGCGCGGTGCTGGACGTGCGCACCCGGGACCAGGTGGAGGAGGATATCGCCAGCTGGCGGGATGCCATCGCCCACCTGGAGGAGGACTACCGCTCCGGCGAAAACGCGGCGGACCAGAGCGAGGAGGAGATTCAGGAGAATGTCCAGGTGCTCCGGCAGGACTATCAGCAGGAGATCGACCGGTTACAGGAGGAGTATGAGTCCGCCCCTACTGAGATTGACTTTACCAGCTACCCCTCTGACGGCCAGCTCCGCACTGTCTCCGAGATGTGCGCCCAGCACCCGGAGATGGAGTATTATGAGTGGCTCAACAGCCTGAGCGGGGAGGGTGACCAGATTCTTTACGCCATTACCGAGGGTGCGGACGGCAGCTTCCGCGCCCTGCAGGTCCAGAATAACAGGGATTACAGCAACAAGCTCAGCTTCCGGCAGGGCACATCCTCGGGCTATCCGCATATGAAGGGGGTCGTGGTGGGCGGCACCGGGCTGGCCCAGGCGGAGCAGATGGAAAAAGACAGCATGGCCAGGGAAGGCATCAGCGATTCGGATGCCTTCTGGCAGGAGAAGGGGCTGACAGGCCCGGTGCTCACCGGGGGATATTATATTGAGCCGGACTGGGAGTTCGAGCCTGTGTATGAGGACGCGACATTGTCCCAGGAGGAGGCCCAGGCCATTGCGGAGGAGTTTTTGGGCAAGCTGGGCCTGGAGGGTTTTGCACTGGACCAGGGCGGGCTCTACACCGAGCTGCTGAGCCTGCTCCGGGAGGAAAGCAAAAAGATGCCCTATGCCAGGTACTATGTTTTCCAGTACCGCCGCCAGATTGACGGGGTGCCCCTGACCCAGTCCAGCGGGGAGAAGTACCAGGACGGCTGGGGCGATGACGGCAGCTTCAACAAGCAGATGTGGCCCGGGGAGCTCATTGAGTTCCGCATCAACGACAGGGGCATTGTGGGCTTTGACTATCACGCCCCCCTGGAGATGACAGAGACTGTGGTGGAGGGCGCGGCCTTGAAGACCTTTGAGCAGGTCAAGTCCACCTTTGAGCAGATGCTGCCCGTGACCCTCAGCGGGACAGACGAACAGCACGTGGCTGACGTGACCAGGGTGCGGTTGAGCTATTCCCGCATCAGCGAAAAGGACAGCTTTGACACCGGCCTGGTGGTGCCTGTGTGGAGCTTTGAGGGCATGGATGCCATGTATGACGACAAGGGCGGCTCCCTGGGCGCGGGCTCTGACGGGGTGCTGATGGCCATCAACGCCATTGACGGCTCGGTCATCAACGGCGCGCTGGGATATTGACCAGACAGACGGCAGAAGGAGGGGAGGCGCGGCATGGCGTGGATATTCATCCTGGAGGACGAGGAAGCCATTGGGAATATGATTGCCATGAACCTGCGGGTGGCGGGCCATGAGCCGGTGCTCTTTGCAGACGGGCTGGCCGCGGAGCGCTCCCTGCCTGGGGACCACTTCTATGATTTGGCCATTTTAGATGTGATGGTGCCTGGCCGGGACGGCTTCCAGCTGCTGGAGGCCCTGCGGCCCTATGGCATCCCGGCTCTGTTCCTCACAGCCAGGGATGACATCAGCTCCAAGCTCAAGGGCCTGACCGGGGGCGCGGAGGACTACATGGTCAAGCCCTTTGAGGTGCTGGAGCTGCTGGTAAGGGTGGATAAGATTCTGGCCCGGGCCAGCCGGGGAGAGCCCATCCTGCGGGTGCTGGATTTGGAAATCAGCCAGGAGGAGCACCGGGTGCGCAAGGCTGGGAAAGAGGTGCCCCTAAAGCCCATGGAGTTCGCTCTGCTGGTGGCGCTGGCCAAGAACAAGAATATCGCCGTGTCCCGGGAGGACTTGATTGGCCTGGTGTGGGGCTCCGGCTATTTGGGGGAGACCCGCACAGTGGACGTGCACATTGGCCAGCTGCGGAAAAAGCTGGGCCTCCATGAGGCCATCAAAACCATCCCCAAGCTGGGGTACCGGTTGGAGGAGCCATGAAACTGCGCACACGCATCGCCCTGCTGGCCGGGGCAGTGATTTTCCTGGCTGCCCTGCTGGGCAGCGGGCTCAGCTTCCGGGAGACCTGGAAAAGCGTGATGGAGGAGGCCCGCGGCTCCGGGGCCCGGGAGAGCCAGCAGGTCATGGTGGATTTGCAGGAGTACAGCCAGCGGCTGGGGGACAGCTTCAGCCCGGCCAATGCAGTCCACTTCCTGAAGAAGCGGCAGGATGACTACACCATTTTGGCCCTCAACGGCCTGCCCCTCTACAACCAGACCGTCCTGCCGGTCTCCGCTGTGGAGCAGGCGGTCAGGGACGGGGGGCGGCTGTTCGCGGAGGGACGGCGGCTGCTGGTCTTTTACGAGGGGGAGTGTGGCGGCATCCAGGTGTTCCATTTGGTGGACATCACGGGCCAATACCTGCGCCTGTACCGGATGCTGGGGAAAATTGCCGGGCTCTCCCTGGGGGCCGCGGTGGTGTCCGTGCTGGGGCTCATGCTGATTCTCCGCCGGGCCCTGCGGCCTTTGCAGGCCCTGTCCCAGGGCGCGAAATCTATTGCGGCAGGGGCCTATCACCAGCGGGTGCCAGAGGCGGGCCGGGACGAGGTGGCCCAGCTGGGCCGGGACTTCAACACCATGGCTCAGGCAGTGGAGCACCACATCGCCCGGGTCACGGACAGCGAGGAGAAAAAGACCCTGTTCATGGGCAGCCTGACCCATGAGCTGAAAACCCCCCTCACCGCCATTTCCGGCTATGCCCAGACCCTGCGCAGGGTCAAGCTCTCCCCAGAGGATAGGGAGCTGGCCTTGGAGTATATCTGCCGGGAGAGCGCCCGGCTGGACAGGCTCTCCAAGAAAATGCTCCGCCTGCTGGAGCTGGACAGGGATACAGAGCTGGCCCTGGAGCCTGTGCCCGTGGAGGCCCTGCTCCAAGGGGCAGGGGAGACCTGCCTGCCCGCTGCCCGGGAGAAGGGGGTGGAGATTCAGGTCACCCCCAGCCCAGGAGAGATTTTGGCGGACAGGGATTTGCTCATGGACGCCCTTATCAACCTGACGGACAATGCCATAAAGGCCAGCCCCTTTGGCGGGGTGGTGCGCCTGTATGAGGAGGATGGGGATTTGGTGGTGGAGGATGGGGGCCCAGGCATCCCGGCTGAGGAGCTGGACAGGCTCACCGAGCCCTTTTACATGGTGGACAAGTCCCGCAGCCGGAAAAGCGGCGGGGCAGGGCTGGGCCTGGCCCTGACCGCGGTGATTCTGCGGCGGCACGGCCTGGGCCTGCGGTTCGACAGCCAGCCGGGGAAGGGGACCCGCGCCCTGGTGGGCCGGGAATACGCCCCCCATTTTACAAGTTGATTACACTTTCCTGTATACTTGCTGCGGTGAAACGCGCTAAACTCAAGGCATGAAATCTTGGGTTTGGCGCTTTTTCTGTGCCCGGACCCCATTCCCAGGAGGTGAGGCTGTGAACAGCTTGGAGAGCGATTTGCGCCGGGCCCTGCTGTCCGGGCGGTTCCTGCTGGCTGTGCTGGCAGAGCTGCTGGTGCTCTGGCTCCAGGGCCCGGACTCCACCCTGCATAAAATGTGTGTGCCTGTGCTGTGCGCCCTGCCCTATGCCGGGGCCTGGCTGGATGAGTACAAGTCCGGCTTTGTGAAGCTGGCATTGGTCCGGGGCAGCAGGCGGGGGTACATCCTGGGAAAATACCTGGCCTGCGGCCTGTCCGGCGGCGGGGCAGAGGCCCTGGGGGCCTGGCTGTGGGGCCTGCTGAAAAGCTGGCAGGCAGGCGGGGAGGGCCAGGGTACGGACTGTGATATTGGGCTCCTGTTCCTGTCCGGGGTGGTGTGGAGCTGTGTGCCGGCAGTGCTGGCGGCCCTGTCCAACAGCAAGTACCTGGCCTATGGAGGCGGGTTCGTGCTCTACTACTTTTTGGTGATTCTGGCCGAGCGCTACTGGACGGGCCTGTACTGCCTGTACCCCTATGAGTGGCTGGCCCCTAAGCATGTGTGGGTCATGGGGAGCAGGGGCCTGGTGTGGATGCTTCTGCTGGTGGTCCTGGTGCTGGGCATGTGCTATTGGCTGATTCTGGAAAGGAGCTTGGAGAATGGATAGTCTGCGGCAGATACGGATGGCGGCCATGGGGAACTTCGGCCGCTGGGGCAGGAGCCCCCAGGTGTGGCTGGCCTTTGGGCTGGGGTTTGTGGCCTGCTTCCTGCTGTCAGGCAAGGCCCTGGACTTTGCCCAGCAGCAGGGCACCCTGCTGCAGCTGTTCGAGCCCTTTATCTGGACCTTTGGGGATGCCAACTCCATTCTGCTCATCTCCCTGTGCCTGCTGCTCCTGTTCGCGGATTTGCCCAACCTGGACAACGAGGTGCCCCTGTTCCTGGTGCGCACCACCCGGGCCCGGTGGATGGCAGGCCAGCTGCTGTACCTGGTGCTGGCCACCACCCTGTTTGTGGGGTTTATCCTGGCCTCCACCTGCCTGCTGGCTGGCTCCCAGGCCTACCGGGCCAATCTTTGGAGCGACACAGCGGGCATCCTGGGCTATTCCGGCATTGGGGAGTCCATCGCCATCCCGGCCTTTGTGAAAGTGCTGGAACTCACCTTCCCCTACGCCTGCGCGGCCCACATCTTCGGCCTGGTGCTGGGATACTCCCTGCTGCTGTCCGCGCTGATTTTCTTCTTCAACCTGCTGGGGGGACGGGCGGGCATGGCGGCAGGGGCAGTGTTCAGCGGGTTTGGGTTTTTCCTGACGCCCCAGGTCATCAGCGGCTGGTTCCGGCTGAACAGCCAGCAGACCCGCATTGCCAATATCCTGTTCGGGTGGCTCTCCCCCCTGAACCACGCCACCTACTATATGCACAATTTCGGGTATGACAATCTCCCCCGGCTGGAGCACTCCTACGCCTTCTTCTTTGGAGCCAGCCTAGTGGTGTACCTGCTGGCCTTCTGGCGGGTGCGGGGGTATTCCTTCAACTTTACAGGAACGGAGCGGTAGCAATGGCAGCAGGCGGCATGACAGCGGAGCACGTGTATAAGTCCTTTGGCAGGGAGCAGATTCTCTCAGACATAAGCCTCTCTGTGCCCCCGGGGAAAATCGTAGGGGTGGTGGGCAGCAATGGCAGCGGGAAAACAGTGCTGATGAAGTGCCTGTGCGGCTTCCTCCGGCCTGACAAGGGGGAAATTGTGGTCAACGGCAGGCGGGTGGGAAAGGACTGCGACTTCCCGCCCAGCCTGGGAATCATCATCGAGACCCCGGGCTTTATCCCCACCATGAGCGGCTACCGGAACCTGAAAACCCTGGCCTCTCTCCAGGGCCTGATTGGCAGGCGGGAGATTCTGGCCGTGTTGGAGCGGGTGGGCCTGCGGGCCAGTATGCGCAAGCCTGTGGGCAAGTACTCCTTGGGGATGCGCCAGCGGCTGGGGATTGCCCAGGCCGTGATGGAGGACCCGGCAGCGCTGATTCTGGACGAACCCTTCAACGGCCTGGATAAGGAGACCGTGGAGGATATGCGGGGCCTGCTGCTGGGCCTGCGGGACCGGGGCAAGGCCATTCTTCTGGCCAGCCACAACGGGGAGGACATCCGGGAGCTGTGCGATGAGGCAGTCCATATGGAGGTGAGGAAAGGATGAAAAGGCTTCTGCCTGTGCTTTTGACAATCTGCCTGCTGTGGAGCATGGCCCCGGCTGGCCAGGCGGCAGAGGGGGCGGCTTTCCCCGCACCTATGGCCACGCCCGCTCCTTCACAGGAACCCCCGGCCCAGGAGACCCCCGCGCCCTCCACTCCTGTGCCGGAAGCGGCGGCGCTGTATATTGACGACCAAAACCTCTACCCCGGGATGGGGAAAAGCTACTCCCAGGGTTATGTGCCCACGGTGGAGCAGGGCCAGGCCCTGGTGGTGCTCCCTCTGCTCTGCGACACGCCCCTGCGGGGGGATTGGGTGAGGGTGCGAATCAGCCTGGGGGAGGGCGGCCCTTTTGTGAGCAAGAACTACGAGCGCACCATTCGGCTTACGGAGAACCCGGTAAACGGGGGCAGGGGGAAAGCGGCGGGGTACCTGCTGAGCCTGGCTTTGGAGCTGCGCCCGGGCCGGGAGAACGGCAGCTTCCCGGTGACAGTCACAGCCGTTGCCCGGGACATGGCCGGGAATCCGGTGGAGGAGGCCTTCACCCTGTATGTGAACATCACGGACGGCAAGGATTCCAGCATCCTCCCCACCCCAGAGCCAGTGGCTCCCGAGCCCACCCCGGAGCCAGTGCCCTTGGGACCAAAGCTGCTAATCCAGTCCTGCCGGGTAGAGTCCTTGGAGGAGGGGGCCCAGGAGGGCTTGGTCAACGCCGGAGACAGGCTGCGGGTCAGCGTGGTTCTTCTGAACAGCAGCAAAAGCGAGACCTTGGAGAACATGAGCCTTACCGCCCAGCTCCCAGAGGGCTTTGCCCTGCTCAGCCCCACGGACAGCCTCTACGTGGAGAGCCTGGGCCCGGGCCAGACCATGGACGCGGTCTTCGACTGCCAGGCCCCTCTGGACGCCCCCGCCGGGCAGTACGCCCTGGGCCTGGGCTATGACTTTGCCTACCACAACGGCCTGACCGCCCAGGGTACCGGCACGGTGCGGCTGAACATCCGCCAGCCCCTGGAGCTGGAATTCACCCTGGGCGGGATGCCCGCGGAAGCGGTGCTGTCCGACACGGTGCAAATCAGCGTCCAGGCCATCAATCTCAGCCGTGCCAAGGCCTACAATGTCCGGGCCAAGCTGGAAGGGGACGGCCTTGCCCCGGCGGGGACGGCGTTCCTGGGGGACGTGGAGGGGGGCGTGTCAGCGGAAAAGCCCCTGCAGGTGACCATCACCAGCCTGACAGGCAGCGAGGTCCCCTACGGCCAGACCACAGGCACCATCACCTATCTGTTCGAGGACGGGGAAGGGGTGGCCCATGAGCAGAGCGAGAGCTTCTCCCTGACCATCAAGTCCCCCTTTTCCGCCGAAAAGGCCGGCCAGGCGGCGGATAAGCCAGGCCAGTGGTGGGTGATTATGGCCCTGCTGGTAGGCGCGGCCCTGGGCTTTGCCGCTTTCTTCGCTGTGCGTGCCCTCAGGAGGCGGAGAATATGAGCTGGCTCCGGCGGTTTTTCCGGCTGCGCAGGCAGAGCGGCTGGGTGAAGCTCAGCCTGCTCTCCGGCCTGCTGGCAGCGGCTTTGGCAGTGGATTTGGCCCTGTGCGCCGGGGAGCTGGCCGCCCAGGGGCCAATAGAGTATGTGTTGGAGCGGGACCAGCCCGGCCCAGTGCCGGAGGCCCTTCTGGAGCAGCTCCGGGAGCTGGAAGGGGTGGAGGCTGTCTCCCGGCAGAGGGATGCGCTTTTGGAGAGCGGGGAGAAATCCCTGGCAGTCACAGTGCTATCCCCCCAGTACCTCCAGGACTGCTGGGGAATCGCCCCCACCGGCGCGGCCCGGGAATACTGGCTGAACCCAGCCGCTTTCCAGCTTTTCTGCGGGGGAGAGGCTGCACCGGCCTGGATAGATGCCCAGCGGGACAGCCTCCGGGAGAGCGGGCTCTGCCAGCGCGCCCCCCAGCTGCCAGGGGTGGCCCCCTTCGCCGTGACAGCGGGCAGCAGCGCGGATATGGGGGACTCCGCCCAGGTGCGGCTGCGGTTTGGGGGCGAGGAGGCGGGAAGCCGGGCCCTGCTGGAGTCCATGGGCTTTTTGGTGGTGAACCAGGAGTCCCTGCTTGCCCGGGAGTACAGGGCTGAGCTCTGGATGCTCCGGGCCCGGTATGAGGG
Organism: uncultured Eubacteriales bacterium; assembly: GCA_910580045.1. GTDB lineage: Bacteria > Bacillota > Clostridia > Oscillospirales > Acutalibacteraceae > Acutalibacter. The sequence goes on along the minus strand of CAJTXF010000024.1, from coordinate 17,424 downwards.
CCTGGCCCTGCTCCTGGCAGGCGCCCTGGCAGCGGTGCTGTACCGGTATGGCAGAGAGCAGGCCTGGCCCAGGCCTTGACACCTGCCACCAGAGAGTGTATAATTTCCTCATATTGCATATTGTATACTTTCTGAAAGAAAGCGGCTTCGCGTGCTTATCTTTCAAAAATATGTATGATGGGGAGGTCTCCTTTGAAACCGTTCGGGAAACTGCTGAATCTCTGCTTTGTCCTGGCCCTGCTGGCTTTTTTCCTGCTGGGGCTGGGCAAAGCCATCCTCCGGCCCAAGGAGGTCAATGAATACGAAAACCGCACCGCCAGCCGTTTGGAGCTCCCTGCCCTGGAGACTGTCCTGGACGGCGCTTTCCAGGCTGGGGTGGAGGACGGCCTGTCAGACCAGGTGCCCCTGGCCCAGGTCATGAAGAAGCTCTATAATGAGGGAGGCTCCCGGCTGGTGCTGGGGGCCATGTCTGGGTTTTTGGAGACCAAGCCTCCCTATTATGTCAGCCTGCTGGGCACGAAGATTTTCGCCGGGGACTATCTGGTCTACGACACCTATACCATGGAGCGGGTGGAGGAAAACCTCCAAAAAAAGGCGGAGAATCTTAACGGCCAGTTTGCCGCCCACCCGGAACTGGACTTTTACGCCTATTATATCGAAAAGGACACGGACGTGAATTTGGAGACCGGGGAAAAGCCCGGCATCTATGAGTTCCTGGCCCAAACCCTGGATTTGCCAAAGGGGCATATGGCCCGGTTTGAGGTGAACGGCTTTGGGGATTTTGGCCGGGATTTCTTCCGCACAGACCACCACTGGAACCGGGTGGGCTCTTACCGGGGCTATCGGGAGGTTCTGTCCCTGCTGGGCGTGGAGGACGAGCCCTTAGAGCCTCTGGGGGAGGAGACCGTGGCCCAGGGCTTCAGCGGCTCCAAGGCCGGGAGCGCCGGAATGCGCGGGGTGTTCACTGAGGACTTTACTGCCTATCGCTTTGATTTCCCGGCAATGGAAATCACGGTCAACGGGGAGCCTGCCGGGGACTATGGAAACCAGGAGGCCTATTTTGACGGCACAGCGGCAGAGCCCCTGTCCTATGGCAATTTCTACGGCGGGGACTTTGGCCAGGTGGTTTTTGACACAGGCCGGGCGGACAGGGAAAACCTGCTGGTGGTGGGCGAGTCCTTTGACAACGCCATGTTGAAGCTGCTGGCCAGCCACTTCGGCAAAACCTATTCTGTGGATTTGCGCAATTACGAGCGCTCTATGGGCAGTGCCTTTGCCTTTGCCCCATATGTGCAGCAGCACCAAATCGGCACGGTGCTGCTGATAGGCAACTGCGATTACTTCACCATGCCGGAATTCAGGTTGGAGGGCTGACCATGGTATTCAGCAGTCTGAGCTTTCTGTATCTCTTCTTCCCCCTGTGCGGGCTGGCCTATTTCCTGTGCAGGAACCGGGCCTGGCGCAACGGGGTGCTGCTGGCCTTCTCTTTGGTGTTCTACGCCTGGGGCGAGCCGAAAAACATTATCCTTCTGCTGCTGGCCTCCCTGACTGCCTACCTGTGCGGCCTGGGCTTAGAGCGCTGGAAGCCGCGGCCGGGCCTGCGCCGGGCAGTGTTCCTGGTGGGCGTGGTGCTGCTGGCCGGGAACCTGTTTGTGTTCAAATATCTCAACTTCTTCTGCGGCAATTTGGGCCGGGCGGGCCTGCCTGTCTCTGTGCCTGAAATCGCCCTGCCCATTGGCATCAGCTTCTATACCTTCCAAATCCTCTCCTATGTCATTGATTTGTACCGGGGCGAAATCCAGGTGCAGAGGAATTTCTTCTATCTCACCCTGTACGTGAGCTTCTTCCCCCAGCTGATTGCCGGGCCAATCGTGCGGTATCAAACCATTGAGGCGGAGATTTTAGAGCGCCGGGAGAGCCTGGAGGATATAAGCGCCGGGCTCAGGCGCTTTGTGCTGGGCCTGGCCAAAAAGGTCATTATCGCGGACAATGTGGGCCATATTGCGGAAATCATCTACAAGGGCGAGGCAGAGGTGTACGGCTCAGCCCTTTACTGGCTGGCGGCAGTGGCCTATGCCCTGCAAATCTACTTTGATTTCTCCGGCTACAGCGACATGGCCATTGGCATGGGCCGGATGTTCGGATTCCACTTCCTGGAGAACTTCAACTACCCATATATGGCCCTGTCCATCACTGATTTCTGGCGGCGCTGGCATATCTCCCTGTCCACCTGGTTCCGGGATTACATCTACATCCCCTTGGGGGGCAACCGGGTGAAGAAAAGCCGCTGGGTGCTGAATCTGCTGGCCGTGTGGGCCCTGACCGGGTTCTGGCACGGGGCCCAGTGGAACTTCCTTTTGTGGGGGCTGTACTACGGGATAATTCTGCTGGTGGAAAAGCTCTGGCTGGGGCGGCTGCTGGACAAGTGCCCCAAGCCGGCGCGCTGGCTGTACGCGATGGTTCTGGTGCTGGTGGGCTGGGTGATTTTTAACCTGACAGACTTCGGCCAGATGAGCGGGGCTCTGGGGATGATGTTCCGCTTTGCGCCCACGGACTGGGCAAAGGTGCTGGCAGCGGACGCCTCCATTGTAAAGGGCCTGCTCTATCTGCCCCTGGGCCTGGTGTTCTCCGCGCCCCTGCTTCCGAAGCTCCGAGAGCGCCTGCCCAAGGATGGCCGGGCTGGAACTCTGGTGCTGGCAGGAGAAAACCTGGTCTGCCTGGGCCTGGCGGTGTTGTCGGTGATTTACGTGATTGGTGCCACCTATGATTTCTTCATCTACTTCCGCTTCTGATTCAAAATTTTTCGCGCACCCGCGCAGGAGGTCTCACCATGTGTATTCCCAATGATTACCCCGAACGCGTCTACGCCGGATGGTATGGCAAGCTGATTGGCATCCGCCACGGCGCCCTGGTGGAGGGCTGGTCCTATGAGAAGATTGCGGAGAAGTTCGGCGAGGTCCAGGGCTATCTCTTTGATTTGACCCGCTTTGCCGCGGATGATGACAGCAACGGCCCTATCTTCTTCATCCGGGCTTTGGAGGACTACGCCTGCAATGAGGGCCTCACCCCCCGGCAGATGGGGGAGACAGTCCTCAACTATGTGCCTGACGAGCACGGCTTCTTCTGGTGGGGCGGCTACGGCAAGTCCACGGAGCACACCGCCTACCGGAACCTGGTCCAGGGCATTCCCGCGCCCCTGTCCGGCTCTGTGGAGCTGAACGGGGCCGCCGTTGCCGAGCAGATTGGCGGGCAGATTTTCATTGAGCCCTGGGGCCTGGTGAACCCCTGCGATTACCGCCGGGCTGCCCGGTTCGCAGAGAAGATGGCCTCTGTCACCCACGGGGGCAACGGGGTGTATGGAGGGATGTTCATCGCTGCCTGTGTCAGCGCGGCCTTTGGCCTGGGTGACGTGAAGGAAGTCATCCGGGCGGGCCTGTCCGTGATTCCGGCGGACTGCGAGTACCGCCGCATGGCGGACTGCGTGCTGGCCTTCCATGCCGCCCACCCAGAGAATTGGCGGGACTGCTTCGCCTACGTGAAAGAGAATTTTGGCTATGACCGCTACCCTGGGGCCTGCCATATTATCCCCAACTCGGCGGTGGTGCTGCTGTCCCTGCTCTACGGAAACGGCAGCTTCTCCGACGCGGTGAACATCAGCGTCATGTGCGGCTGGGACACAGACTGCAATGCCGCCAATGTGGGCTGCATCATGGGCGTTCTGGCGGGCCTGGAGGGCATTGATTCGGCCTGGCGGGAGCAGATTGACGATTTGCTGGTCTGCTCCAGTGTGCTGGGCTGTCTGAATCTTCGGGACGTGGCCAACGATGCCCTCTACATGGCCTCCCTGGGCTATCGCATCGCGGGGGAGCCCTTCCCGGAGCGGCTCCGGGCACAGATGCAGGGGACAGCCCCCAAATTCACCTTCGTGTTCCCGGAGAGCACCCATACCTTCCGCAGTGAGGGCGGGGCCTGCACCTTCCAAAACCTTCCCGGGGAGGAGGGGCGCTTCCTCCGGGCCGCTGTGGGCAAAGGCGGGGAGCCGGTGCGCGTCTACCGCCAGACCTATTACACCCCCCAGGACTTTATGGACGACCGTTATACCCCCTCCTTCACCCCGGAAATCTTTCCCGGCCAGAAGGCCCGGTTCTGCCTGCGGGCGGAAAGCCCGGTGGAAATCCGGCTTTTCCTGCGGGATTGCTGCTCCGGCCAGGTGGTATACGGCCCGCCTGTCACTTTAGGCCCGGACTGGCAGGCACTGGAGCTGGGCACAGGCATCAAAGACGCCTGCATTGACCGGGTGGGTTGGGAGGTCTCAGCCCCAGAGGGGGCAGAGGTGGACATCCTCTCTTTGGATTATGTTGGCCAGCCGGACTATGTGCTGGACTTCTCCAAAAGCGGCATGGCGGTATGGAATCCCTTCTACGCGGATTTGTCCCAGACCTCCTATTCCAAGGGCATCTGGGAAATCGTGGAGGGAGCGGCCTATGGCAGCTGCGCGGACCATGGAGAGCTGTTTACTGGGGATGTGTCCTTCGGGGATTACACAGTGGAGGCACGCATCCGCCCCCAGACCGGGCAGGTGCATCTGGGCATGATTCGGGCCCAGGGGGCCATGCGGGGATATCTGGCGGGCTTCTGGGGGGATGAATTGGTGATTCTCAAGAACCGCTGCGGCCTAAAGCGGCTGGCTTCCGTGAAGTTCCCCTGGGAGCGGGGCAGGGACTATGCGCTCACCCTCAAGGCAGAGGGGCCCCGGCTCACGGTGTCCGTGGGGGAGGCAATCCTCTCGGTGGAGGACAGGGAGGAGCCCTATCTTCGCGGCTGCTATGGCTTTGCCGTGCGGGAAGGGAGCCGGTGCCGGATAGATTGGTTTGTGGTAAAGGGCCAGGAGTAACAGGCAGGAGGCAGGTATGGAAAACCAGAGGGAACAGGTGATTCGCTGGGCCATGGAGCACTTCGGCGTGGAGCCGGAGTACCCCTGGCCGGACAGCCCGGAGGCCTTCATTTTGCGCCACCCGAACAGCGGCAAATGGTTTGGCGTGGTGATGGCGGTGAGCCGGGCGCGGCTGGGCCTGCCGGAGGAGGGTAGGGCGGACATCCTCAATGTGAAGGTGGACCCCCTCCTTCTGGGCTCTTTGCTGGAGACTCCGGGCTTTCTCCCGGCGTATCATATGAACAAGCTCCATTGGGTCTCCCTGCTGCTGGACGGCCCTTTGGGGGAGGAGGACATCCTCCCTCTGCTGGGTATGAGCTATGAGAATGTTGCCCCCAAGGGCCGGAAAAAGGGAGGGAAAAAGCCATGAGCGCCCAGGAGCGGGACTTCTCCGTAGGCTCAATCAAACGGCAAATCATGGCCCAGGCCGTGCCCTTGACCGTAGCCCAGGTGGTGCAGCTGCTGTACAATGTGGTGGACAGAATCTATATCGGACACCAGCCGGAGGCAGGGGATTTGGCCCTGACCGGGCTGGGGGTCACCTTCCCGGTGATTATGCTGATTGCTGCCTTTACCAACCTGTTCGGCACCGGGGGCACGGTGCTGTTCTCCATTGCCCGGGGGAAAAGGGACGAGGCGGAGGCAGAGAAGGTGCTGGGGAACGTGTTCGCCCTGCTGGCAGGGACCTCGGTGGTGCTGTTCGCCCTCTGTTATCCCCTGCGGCGGCAGATTCTGTTTCTGTTCGGGGCCAGCGAGACCTCTGTGTTTTACGCGGACCAGTACCTGCAAATCTACCTGTTCGGCACAGCCTTCTCCATGCTGGCCACTGGCCTCAACGGCTACATCAACGCCCAGGGTTTCCCCCGCACAGGAATGCTCACAGTGATTCTGGGGGCAGTGGTGAATTTGGTGCTGGACCCTATCTTCATCTTCGGGCTGGGCATGGGGGTGCGTGGGGCGGCCCTGGCCACTGTGCTGAGCCAGGCCATCTCCGCGGCCTGGGTGCTGCGGTTCCTCACAGGGAAACGGGCCATTCTCAAGCTGCGGCTGAGCAGGATACAGATTAGCCCCCAGCGGACCCAGCGCATTCTGGCCCTGGGCCTGCCGGGCTTTGTGATGCAGGGCACTAACAGCCTGGTGCAGATTGTGTGCAACAACCAGCTCCAGGCCTTTGGCGGGGACTTATACGTGGGCATTATGACTGTGCTCACCTCTGTGCGGGAGATTCTCTCCCTGCCTGTGATGGGCGTGAGCAACGGCTCCCAGCCTGTGCTGGGCTTTAACTATGGGGCCAAGGAGAACCAGCGGGTAAAGGAGGGCATCCGGTTCACCTCTGTGATAGGCATAGCCTATACCATGCTGGCCTGGGTGGTGGTGATGCTCATCCCCCGGCAGCTGATGGGCATTTTCACCAGCGACAGCGCCATTGTGGATACCGGGGCCCAGATGCTGAAAATCTACTTTTTCGGGTTCTTCTTCATGGCCTTCCAGTTTGTGGGGCAGACAGCCTTCCAGTCCCTGGGCAAGGCCAAGCAGGCCATTTTCTTCTCCCTGTTCCGGAAGGTGGTCATTGTGGTGCCCCTGACCCTTTTGCTGCCGGTGATAGGTTTGGGCGTGCAGGGCGTGTTTTGGGCAGAGCCCATCTCCAACGCCATTGGGGGGCTGGCCTGCTTTTTGACCATGTGGGCTGTGATATATAGAAGACTTTAAGATAGACAGAGCTAACCCGAAGGGGCGCGGTATTAGGCCGCGTCCTTTTTGCTGCCGCAAAAAATTAGTTTTGAGAGCCCAGAACCACCTAACGACTCGGGGAAGCCGCTTTCTCCCCGCACAGACGTCCGAGCGGAAACGGGGACAAGGGGCCATGCGGCCCCTTGCGGGGTCCAGGGGCGCGGAGCCCCTGGTGGGGCTTGGGGCAACGCCCCAAGGTCTTGCCGGAGGGCGCGCCCTGTGCGCCTGTAGGCTTTTCACGACTAATGCCCTTTATCCCCATTTTCCAAAGGCAAATGGGGATATTTGCGCTCGCTTTGCTCGCTTGTCTGATGACGTTTTTGGCGCTGGCGCGCAAGACCTTGGGACTCCGTCCCAAACCCTGCCAGGGGGGTGACCCCCTGGACCCCGCAACCCGCTGGGACATCTGTGCTTGGCGAAAGCTCCTGCCCCGAGCCGTCAGGTGCTTCCGGGCTCTCTGTATCGCGTATCTGGACTTACCTTTCTTAAGGAACCACTGGTTAAATTTTTGCAAAGCAGGCTTGACAAAATGTGCAAAGTGAGCTATACTAAAACTGCAAAGTTAACTTAGCTAAAGATAGGATTGAGGGAAGTGCTTCATGCAGACCAAAATCAAAGAGCTCCGCAAGGCCCGTAAGCTCTCCCAGGAGGAGCTGGCCCTGGCCGTGGGCACCACCCGCCAGACCATCACCTCCATTGAGACCGGCAAGTATATTGCCTCTCTGCCCCTGGCCTTCAAAATCGCCCATTACTTCGGCCTGGCCATTGAGGAGGTATTCGACCTATCAGAATTCATTGTGTAAAGGAGAATCACTATGCAGCATCTGACACAGTACAGAAAGACCCTCAAGCTCCGTGTTTTTGCCCTTTCCGCCCTCATGCTGGTTACGCTGGCCGTGGCGCTGTTCGGTGACAGGATTTTGCACCAGCTGAACCCTGTCGTGCTTGGCTTCCTCCGGGGCGTATGTATAGGCGGAGAAGGATTCGCCTGTATTATTGGGATTCGGTATCGCAAGGCGCTGCACAGCGACGATGCCCTACAGCGCATGTACAACGCGGAGAACGACGAGCGCATGAAGGCCATCCGGGCCAAAGCGGGGATACCTGTTATACTTATTACCTCCGTGTGCATGATGCTGGCCGCAGTGGCAGCGGGACATTTTAATCTGATTGTGTTCTATACCTTAACGGCGGCTGCCCTGGCCCAGCTGCTCCTGTCCTGCGGCCTCAAGCTGTTCTACCGGCATAAGCTGTAGCGTCAAAAAAAGAGCCTGCAATGATTGCAGGCTCCTTCTCGCTGGCTCAGTGGTCAAAATGGGCTGAGACCCTTTTCAGCTCCTCAATAATGGGCAGATGCTGGGGGCACATCTCCTCACACTGGCCGCAGGCAATGCAGTCCTTTGCCTTGCCGAAGTCCTTGGCCAGGTTGGCGTAGTTGGTAAAGTTCACTGTCCAGCCCTTTTCCTCCAAATGCTCCCGCATGTCCTCGTTATACAGAGAGAAATACTGGGGAATCGCAATCTTCTGGGGGCAGCCCTCTGTGCAGTAAGAACAGCCGGTGCAGGGCACGGCAATCTGCCCATTGATGATTTCCCCGGCCTTCATGACCAGGGCCTTTTCTTCCTCGGTCAGGGGCTTAAAGTTCTCCATAAAGCTCAGGTTGTCCTCCATCTGGGCAAGGCTGCTCATGCCGGAGAGAACCATCATCACCCCCGGCAGGCTGGCCGCGAACCGGATAGCCCAGGAGGCGGGGGAGGCATCAGCATCGTGGGCCTTGAACAGCTCCTCCACCTCTGCGGGGACTTTTGCCAGGGTGCCGCCCTTGACCGGCTCCATCACAATCACAGGGATGCCATGCCTGACAGCCACCTCATAACAGGCCTTGGACTGAATCCACTGGCTCTCCCAGTCCAGATAGTTGATTTGCAGCTGGACAAACTCCAAATAGGGGTGCTTGGTGAGGATTTCATCCAGCAGCTCTGCGCTGGCGTGGAAGGAGATGCCAATGGTCTTCACCAGGCCCTGCTCCTTTTTGGCTTTCAGCCAGTTAAAGCAGTCAAACTGCTCGTACTTGGGATAGCTGCCGCTCTCAATGCCGTGGAGCATGTAGTAGTCAAAATACCCTGCGCCGGTCTTCTCCAGCTGGGCGCTGAATACCTGGTCCCGCTCCTCCAAAGAGTTGAAAAAGCCGTTGTGCAGCTTTGTGGCCAGGGTAAATGAATCCCGGGGATAACGGTCCACCAAAGCCTCTTTCACAGTGGGCTCACTGTGAAAGCCGCAGTACATCCAGGCAGTGTCAAAATACGTAAACCCCTTGGCCATGAACAAATCAACCATGGCCTTCACCTGCTCTGTGTCAATGGCAGCCGCGTTGGCCGGGTCTGTGGTGGGCAGGCGCATCAGGCCGAAACCGAGTTTTTTCATGGGAAAACTCCTCTCCGATTGGTAGTCACGGGGCTGAAAAGCCCTGTGCTTTGTACACTTGGTATTATACTACATGGAGTGAACTCCATGTCAAGCGTTTTTCCAAATAGGGGTTGCCCAAACCACAGAGATAATTATCTGTGTTCCCCCGCCCGTAGGGCGGGGGAACACGAAAAACGCCTTGGAACGGACACTCTCTCCAACATAAGGAGAAAATCAAGGGCACCAGTTTCCATGCCCGGCCAATTGCGGCCTTCTGCCGCCAGCCCCGTTTGGGTTACATCAAGCCCTGTTGTTTTCCATAAATTTGAATCTCCCCCATAGACATATTGGCTCAAATATGCTACAATATCCGCGGGATATTTCAGTAGAGCCGAGTCCGCGCAGCGGAGTTACAAATCGCCCAGGCGATTTGGCAAGGCGCAAAGCGGCTTGCCGCTATACTATAATATTTTACAAAATCATGTGGACGCGGGTGTCTGCGGCCACAAGGATTTACCATTTCTCAGGGAGGTAGGCACAGGATGGACGGACGGATGATGACCTGGCAGGATGAGTACAATGTGGGCGTTGAAGTAATTGATAAAGAGCATCAAAGGCTCTTTAAGATAATCAACAAGCTCCTCGCTTTTGACGAGGAGGAGAAGAAAAACCAGCGCACCTGTCAAGAGGGCATTAAGTATTTGAAGGCCCACGCGGTCAAGCATTTTGCGGATGAAGAGGAGTACATGGCCTCCATCGGCTATCAGGATTTGGAGCAGCACAGGCGGATTCACAAGGGCTTTCGGGAGCACACCCTCCCTGCCCTGGAGCAGGAGCTGGAGCGCACTGGCTATACGGACGACGCCATGGGCCACTTCCTGGGGGTATGTACTGGCTGGCTGATTGGCCACACCCTGACAGAGGATCAGGCCATCACCGGCAAAAATGGCAGCCGCTGGAGCGATATGCTGCCCAGCGAGGAGACCGAGGCAGTAAAAAAGATGGTCATCCAGCTGGTGTATGACTTGTTCCAGCTGGAGTCCCTGGTTGTCAGCGACACCTATGCCGGTGAAAAATTCGGCAAGGGGGTGTATTACCGCCTGGCCTTCAGCAAGCCTGGGGAGGAGGAGAACCTTCAGGAGTTTATGCTGGTGTTTGAGGAAAAGCTGCTGATTAACACGGTGGGCAAGATTATGGGCCTGCAGACCAACCGGATGGACACCATGCTGATTCACGCCTCGCGGTACACAGCCAGGCAGTTTGTCACCCGGGTGATGGAGCATCTTCCGGGCCGGGAGGGCTATGAGCTGCAGGAGGAAAACCTGCTGACCTATGAGCAGTTTCAAGAGGCCTTCCAGCGGGAGAAGCCTCAGGTCAGCCTGCTGCTGAATACTGGCGGGGCGGGATATTTTGCCTACTGCGCCATTGCGCCCCACCTGCACCAGGGGGGCGCTGTCAGCGTGGCATTGGGGGACGCCAATGCTATGGGCGAGGTGGAGAAGTACCTGAACCGCAGGAAAGAGGCCGCCCTGGAGGAGGAGAAGCACCCCAGGCGGAAAATCCTGGTGGTGGATGATTCGGCCACGGTCCGGCTGGGCATCAGTAAGCTGCTCAGCGATGACTATCAGGTGGCGGATGTGGACTCAGGGGCATCGGCCTTCCGGGCCATCACCCTGGAGCAGCCGGATTTGGTGCTGCTGGACTATGAGATGCCTGTGTGTGACGGGCGGCAGACCCTGGAAATGCTGCGCACAGTGAAGGAGTTCGAAAACCTGCCCGTCATCTTTTTGACAGGGCGGCGGGACCCGGAGAGCATGATTAAGGTCATGCCCCTGAACCCAGCTGGTTATATATTGAAGAGCTTGAAGCCAGCGGAAATCAAAAAGAAAATTGACGAGTTTTTCGCGAAGGGAAAGGCCTGAGCCCAGCCCCCCGGAAACCAACAGGAGGAACCCATATGGAGCGGGAATTTTTGAAAGATTTGCTTACCACCCCCTCTGTCAGCGGACATGAGGAGGCTATCCAGCGCAAGGCCCTGGCCTTTGGCAAGGGGTTTGCCAAGGCCCAGCTTACAGACCCCAGCGGCAACGCTATCTCTGTGGTGAACCCGGAGGCAGCCCGCAAGGTGCTGCTCTGCGGGCATATTGACGAGATTGGCTTTGTCGTCACCCATATTGACGGGGAGGGCAGGCTCCACCTCACTGGGGCAGGCGGCGTGCGGCCCAAGCTGTACATTGGCTCCCCGGTGCAGGTCTGGCATGAGGGGAACCTGGTCAACGGGGTGGTTGCCACCTCCAGTGATTTGCTGAAAAAGGAGAAAGTGGATGCCAGCGATTTGCTGGTGGACATCGGCGCTTCCTCCAAAGAGGAGGCCCTGGCAGTGGTGTCTGTGGGCGACCCGGTGTGCGCGGACGCCCATGTCCGGGAGCTGCTTGGCGGCCAGTTCACCTGCCGGGCCCTGGATGACCGCACCGGCGCCTTTGTGGTGCTGGAGGCCGCCAAGCTGGCAGCGGAGCAGGGGGCCAGCGCGGGCATTTACGCGGCCACCACGGTGGGGGAGGAGACCACTGGCCGGGGCGCCTACTATGCCGCTGCCCGGGTAAAGCCGGACTGCTGCATCGCGGTGGACGTGACCTGGGCCAGCGACGCCCCGGGCACAAACCCCGGCGATACCGGCGAGGTGAAGCTGGGGGGCGGGCCGGTGCTGTGCATGGGCTCAGCGGTAAATAAAAAGCTGAACGCCCTGCTGGCAGAGACAGCCCAGGAGCTGGATATGCCTGTCCAGTGGGAGATTGCCACAGGCCGCACAGGCACAGACGGGGACACAGTAAACCGGGCGTGGGAGGGCATCCCAATGGCGCTGGTGTCCATCCCCCTGCGGTATATGCACAGCTCGGTGGAGGTGGGCAGCTGGAAGGACTTGGAGGATTGCATCAAGCTGCTCAGCGCCTTTTTGGTGAAGCTTTCGAAAGAGCTGGAAGCAGGGATGAGCTTCTGCCCGGTGGAGGCAGAATAAGCCCCATAAAACCCATAAGCCGTCTGAGGCAAGGGCTGCGGGAGCTAAAGCCATTTCCCTTGCCAGCGCGGAAAAAACCAGCCGTGGGAGCTGTCCCGCCCCACGGCTGGTTTTTATTGGTTTTCCCAGGGAAATATAGGCTTTATTCCTCTATTTTCAAACAAGCCCTAGCTCCTTGCCAATGACGCCCACCAGCTGGTGGGTCTTGTCGCAGCCATGCTCCCAGTACATAAGCCCCAGCAGGCCCGCCTCCTTTACATACCGGCACTTGAGGGCGATAGCCTCTGGAGACTCATAGCTGATGAACTGGCTCCCATTCCATAGGTAGGCCGCCTGAGCCGCCTCGTCCCAATATTTGGTATAGCCCCCCTGGCGGAGGAACTCCTCTGTCAGCTCGCCATAGCCAGGCCCGCCCTGGCCAATGGTTTCCGCGGGCTGAAGCAGTCCGTGGTCCTTATCCGTCACCCCGGACCATTGGCGGCAGTAGAAGGCAGCGCCAATCACCAGCTTTTCCAGAGGAACCCCGGCTTTGTGGAACATATCCACCATGTCCACAGTGTTCAGGCCGCTGTCGTCCCCCGCGCTGGCACGCAGGGCCGCGTGGTGCCCAGCCTGCCGGGTGAAGCCGCCCCGCATGTCGTAGGTCATAATCTGCACATAGTCCACAATGCTGGCCACCTTGTCCATCTCTGTTCCCTGGATAAAGTACTCCCCGGCTCCGGCGGCAATGGAAAGGCTGCGGCTTCCCAGGCTGTCCCGCAGGGCTTGGAGCAGCAGGGTGAAATTCTCCCTATCCCGGGGGTCAGAGGCAATCTCCGCCTGGCTGCTGCAGGGGTACTCCCAGTCAATATCAATGCCGTCCAGGCCAAGGCGCTCCACTGCCTCCAGGCAGGACTGGGCAAAGGCCTCCCGGCCAGCCTGGGTCATGGCCATCTCAGAGAACCCGCCTGCACCCCAGCCGCCCACGGACAGCACAATTTGGATGTCCGGGTTCCAGGTCCGGAATTGCTGGGTCAGGCTGATGTTGGTGAGCTGGCTGGTGTCCAGCTTGTGCCCGTCCACCAGGCCAAAGGCCAGGTTGATGTGGGTCAGGCAGCGCAAATCCTGTTGGTTGAACAGCGGAAGGGCAGCGTTGGTGGCATAGGCCAGAGCGTAGTTTTTCATAGGGAAATCTCTCCTGTCATAATAGTGGTGGCAGAGCAAGTACAAGAGCGGGAGGAACAGCGCCGTCAAACAGGCCCTAAGCCTGACAGCAGAGGCGCTGACTGCAAATGCAAAGTCCTGGCCGTCAATAGAGCCAGAAGCCTCCTGTATCTCTCCCTATCAGTGTAGTATACCCCATTCCCCTGCCATTGTCCACCCCTTCTCTTTGACATTTCCCCAGGTTTCCTGTATAATAGAGGCACAAATGCCCCGACCCTGGCGATTCGGTATTTAGAGGATATCCAGGAATCGGGCTGTGAGTTTGAGATATGCAGGCTGAAAAAGGCCCGGAAGAACGCGCTGGACTTTTATATTGTCACCAAGCTGGGGGAAATCTTCGGCTCCGGCTATCAGGGCGTGGCGGCCATTATCAGCCAGGACGACGGTTTCCGCTCTGCCAAGGAGTACTGGGCAAGCTGCGCCAAGCCGCCCCGCGCTGTAGTGCTGGGCGAGAACATAGAGCGGGCCATTATCTCAGCCAACCTCCACGACCAGCGCACCCAGATGATTCACCAGAGCACCAGGAAACAGGAGATTGCCAGCTTTTACGCGGCCTATAAGGAAAACCGCCGTATTCGGGAGGCCCTGGAATCCCTTTTCGCGGGGACAGAGTACCAGTCCCGGATTGGGGAGATTGAGGCGCTTTTGAACGGGGGGAAGGGGAAGTCTCCCAAGGTGATTTATCTGGACGCCCTGCGCCGCTTTGGCCGCCGGGACGGCCTGGCTGTGTACCGCCAGCTGAAAAGCCGTGCGGAGGGGCTGTAGGGGGCCGCGGAAACTTGGAAAGGATGGATAGAGCATGAGAACAGCAGTCATGACAGATACCAACAGCGGCATCTCTGTGAAGGAGGGCCGGGAGCTGGGCGTGTTTGTTCTGCCCATGCCTGTGCTGATAGGGGGCGCCGGCTATACGGAAGGGGTGGACATCTCCAGCCGCCAGCTCTTCACTGCCCTGAGCCAGGGGGTGGAGGCCTCTACCTCCCAGCCCTCTCCGGCGGCGGTGACAGAGCTGTGGGACGGCATTTTCGCCCGGGGCTATGAGGAGATTGTCCATATCCCCATGACCAGCGGCCTGTCTGGCTCCTGCGAGTCTGCCATGCAGCTGGCCCAGGCCTATGGCGGGCGGGTGCAGGTGGCGGATAACCGGCGCATCTCCCTGCTGCAGAAGGCCTCTGTGCTGGACGCGAAATACCTGGCGGACCGGGGGCTGAGCGCCGCTGAGGTGCGCGCCCGGCTGGAGAAGAACGGCCCCAACGCCATTGTGTACATTGCCGTGGACACCCTGGAATATCTCAAGAAAAGCGGCAGGGTCACAGCGGCGGCAGCGGCCATCTCCACAGTGATGAACATCAAGCCCGTGCTCCGCATTCAGGGGGGCAAGCTGGAGCCGGTGGCCAAAATCCGCGGTATGCAGCGGTGTCAGGAAAAGATGATACAGCTTTTGCGGGAGCAGCTGGAGACCAGGTTCTGGCGGTTCCCCCGGGAGAAGCTGCTTATCGGCACTGCGGGCAGCTTCGGCAGCCCGGCGGAGGAGAACGCCTGGCGCGCCCAGGTCCAGAAGGCCTTCCCCAAGTTCAAGGTCCGGTATGAGCCCCTCTCCTGCAGCATCAGCTGCCATACAGGCCAGAACGCCCGGGGGCTGGCCGTGATGGTGCTGGAGCAGCCCATGGAGGGAATTTGACAAAAGCCCCCCGGCTCCTGGTGCGCCAGGAGCCGGGGAGCTTTATTTATATGGTTGGCAAAGCCTCAGGATTTCATCAACCCAGCGCCGCTGTTCCAGGCCTGGCCGACTTTCTCGCCAATGGCATAATACCCGTTTTGGAACTGGTCAAAAACAAAGGCGTTCAGCTTCACCGGGTCTACCCGGCCCTTCTCGTCCAGTACGGATTCCTCTGCCAGCACGCCCACAATCTCGCCCAGCACATGGTAATCTCCATGGACCTCTTGGATGGACTCCACTGTGCACTCCAGGGTCAGGGGGAATTCGGTAACAATTGGCGCGTCCACCTTCTCGCTCTTCTGGGCGTGCAGGCCGCTGCGGGCGAATTTGTCCGGCATTTTGTTGCCGCTGGCAATGCCCAGAAAGTCCGCCTCATTGATATGGGCTACGTCCGGCACACTGATGGTAAATGCCATGCGCTTGTGCAGGTTCGCACAGGTTTTGTGCTCCTTTTCCAGATTCAGGGCGACCATATTGCCCGCGCAGATACCGCCCCAGGCCATCATCATGCTGTCCGGCGTATCGTCTTCGTTGTAGGTGGCAATCATCAGGGTGGGCATGGGGAACAGGTAGGGCTTGACTCCTAAATCTTTTTTCATGAAAAAAACCTCCCGAATTTTTGCGGAACGCTTTACTTTTCCGCTTGCATCCATTATACTGGACCTGGAGGAAAAAACAAGTACCCACTTTCAGGTTATATACCAACTTGAAAGAAAGCGAGTGATAATGAATTTATATGGGAAACAAAACGCCTATCTGCGAGGCCTGTTTTGAGAATACAGGCTTCAGCTATACCTTATCCCTGATTTCAGGCAAATACAAGATGGTAATCCTCTACTGCCTGATGGAATTTGCGCCCGTGCGGTTCAATGAGCTGCAAAGGTATCTGGGGAAGGTCTCAGATAAAACTCTCAGCCAGCATCTGAAGGAGCTGGAACGGGATAAGCTGATTCACCGGGAGGTGTATCCCCAAATCCCGCCCAAGGTGGAATATACCCTCACGTCCCGGGGCAAGTCCCTGATGGAGGTGCTGGACCGGCTGTGCGACTGGGGAAATGCCAACCGGCTGTAAAGACGCTATTCTTCCAGCTTGTCCGGCCGCTGGGCCAGCAGGTCTGTCCGCCCGTGCCGCCGCAGGCCCCGGTATACCAGCCGCCGCAGAATGTCATAGAGTACCGCGAACAGGGGCACGCCCACAATCATGCCGAAAAGCCCCCACAGGCCCCCGAACAGCAAAATGGAGAACAGGACCCAAAAGCTGTTCAGCCCAGTGGTGTTGCCCAGAATCTTCGGCCCAATCAGGTTGCCGTCCAGCTGCTGCAGCACCACAATAAACACCAGGAAAATCAGGCAGTGCATGGGGTTTTCCAGCAGCAGGAGCAGGGCGCAGGGGATTGCCCCCAGCAAGGGGCCGAAAAAAGGGATAATATTGGTGATGCCCACCACCACCGCAATCAAGGCGGCGGACTTAAAGCCCAAAATGGAGGTGAACACAAAGCAAATCACGCCGATTATGGCAGAGTCCAGCAGCTTGCCCATCAGGAAGCCGTTGAACATCTTGTCCGCGTAGCGGGCCTCCTCTTCAATCATGTCCGCCCAGTGCCGGGGGAAAATCCCGCAGAGCAGCATCTTGGCCTGAATGGCGAAGCGCTTGCGGATTGCCAGCAGATAGGCGGAGATAAGCACGCCCAGAATCAGGTTCTTGATTTCATTGAGGAAGCCAGTGACCTGCACGCCCAGCCCCCCCAGCACGGTCTGGGCAGTGGGCACCAGGTTGGTCTCCACCCAGGTGCCAGCCTTGGTGATGGCCTCGCTGGAAAAGCTGTCCCACCACACCTGCAGCTGGGGCTGGCGGCCCAGCAAATCGTGGAACCACTGGATGGCAGAGTCCACCTGGCCGGGCAGGGCAATCACAATCTGCACAAGGCTGTCGCCCACCCGGGGCAGCACCAGCATCAGCAGGGCCAGGACAGTCAGCAGGGCCAGAACCAGCGACAGGGCAATGGCCAGGGGGCCAGGCAGCCGGCGGCTTTTGGGGAGCAGCTTTCTCAGGCGTCCCTCCAGGCGGTTGCACAGGGGCGTCAGCACATAGGCAATCACCGCCCCGTGAAGGAAGGGGGCCAATATCCCCAGGACTGCCCCTAAAGCCGCCCAAATCTCCGGCAGATGGAACAGCAGAAAGAAGAAAAGCAGGCTGACCGTCACAATGGCCACGCCGGTGAGGGCCAGCTTGAAGTATTTCTCGTTTTCATGATATTTCATACCGTGAACCTCTCCTTACAGCAAATCCAGACCGGGGTCTCTGCTTATTATAATCCAGATTCTTCCAAAACACAAGCGGCAAATCCCGCCCGGGATTGCCCAAACCACAGAGATAATCATCTGTGTTCCCCCCGCCCGTAGGGCGGGGGGAAC
>CAJTXF010000023.1 GCA_910580045.1 uncultured Eubacteriales bacterium | reverse complement strand
CGGTGCCTGCGCCCCGCCCCTCTCTCCGCTCTCCCCCATCCATCACACTCTTTAGGAGGTCCTTCCCATGCCCATCACTGACCTGCTGGAACGCAACGCCAAGCTCTACGGCGGCGAAACCGCCCTCGTTGAAATTAACCCTGAGGTGCAGGAGCCCCGCCGGGTCACCTGGCGGGAGTATGAGCTGATTCAGCCCGGCGGCCCCGCCCCCTACCGCCGGGACATCACTTGGTCTGTTTTTGACGAAAAAGCCAACCGGGCCGCCAATCTTCTCCTCAGCCGGGGCATCGGCAAAGGCCAGAAGGTGGCCCTGCTTATGATGAACTGCCTGGAATGGCTCCCCATTTACTTCGGCATTCTGAAAACCGGGGCCGTGGCTGTGCCCCTGAACTTCCGCTATACTGCCCAGGAGATTGAGTACTGCCTGAACCTGGCGGACGCGGATATTCTCTTCTTTGGCCCTGAGTTCATCGGCCGGGTGGAGGGAATTGCTCCCTCCATCGGCAAAGAGCGGCTTCTCTTTTTTGTGGGCGAGGCCTGCCCCAGCTTTGCTGAGGATTACCATATGCTGGCCGCCAACTGCTCCAGCGCGGCCCCCAAGGTGCTGATTGACGACGAGGACGAGGCAGCCATCTACTACTCCTCCGGCACCACCGGCTTCCCAAAGGCCATCCTTCTCCGCCACTCGGCGCTGATGCAGTCCGCACGCATGGAGGCCGCCCACCACGAGACCACCCATGAGGACGTGTTCTGCTGCATTCCGCCTCTGTACCACACGGGCGCGAAAATGCACTGGTTCGGCTCTCTGTTCACAGGGGGCAAGGCCGTGCTTTTGAAGGGCAATTCGCCCAAAGCTATCTTGGAGGCTGTTTCCGCTGAGGGCTGCACCATTGTCTGGCTGCTGGTGCCCTGGGCTCAGGATATTTTGGCTGCTCTGGACCAGGGCGAATTCAAGCTGGAAGACTATCATCTGGAACAGTGGCGGCTTATGCACATTGGGGCCCAGCCCGTGCCGCCCAGCCTGGTCAAGCACTGGTGGAAGTACTTTCCCCACCACAAATATGACACCAACTACGGCCTGTCCGAGTCTACCGGCCCTGGCTGCGTCCACCTGGGGGTGGACAATCCCCACAAGGTGGGGGCCATTGGCGTGCCCGGCATGGGCTGGCGGGTGAAGATTGTGGACGAAAAGGGAGAGCCTGTCCCCCAGGGGGAGGTGGGCGAGCTGTGCGTCAAGGGCGGCGGCGTGATGGTGTGCTATTACCATGACGAAAAGGCCACCGCTGAGGTCCTGCAGAACGGCTGGCTCCACACCGGGGACATGGCCCGCCAGGACGAGGACGGGTTCATCTTCCTGGTAGACAGGAAGAAGGACGTGGTCATCTCCGGCGGCGAAAACATCTATCCTGTCCAGATAGAAGCCTTTTTGGCCGGGCACCCGAAGATTCACGATGTGGCGGTCATTGGCCTGCCGGACGTCCGCCTGGGTGAAATCGCGGCAGCTGTCATTCAGGTAAAGGAGGGAATGGACTGCACAGAGGAAGAAATCATCAGCTTCTGTAAGGATTTGCCCCGGTATAAGCGGCCCAGGAAGCTGATTTTCGCGCCAGTGCCCCGGAACGCCACAGGCAAAATTGAGAAGCCAAAGCTGCGGGAGAAATACTGCGGCGTGCGGCTGGTAGAGGCGCAGAACAGAGGGTGATACATGCGCCGCCTAATGGCGAGCCCATCCCGGGGTCCAGGGGCTTCCCCTTTCCCAAATTCTACATTCTATCAAACCTATATGGAGGTCTTTATCATGATACGTCACATCTGCATGTTCTCCCTGAAACAAGACAACAAAGAATCCAACATCGCTGAATTCCTTCGCCGGGGCCAGGAGCTCTCCCAGCTTCCGTCCATCCAAGCTGCCCAGGTGGTGCGCTGCGCCTCTGGCGTTCCCAACGCCAACTACGATGTGGCCCTTATCTTCGACTTCAACACCCTGGACGACCTAAACGCCTACCAGGTCTCCCCAGAACACGTGGCCTTTGGCCAGTTTGTGGGGGACGTCCGCATTGACAGAGCCTGCATTGACTATGAGATATAACCAAGGGAGGTACATACCAACCATGAAACAACTAATCTTAGGCAACGCGGCTGTTGCCCGGGGCCTGTATGAGGCTGGGTGCTGTATCGCGTCCAGCTACCCAGGCACCCCCAGCACGGAAATCACTGAGGAAGCCGCAAAGTTCCCGGAAATCTACTGCGAGTGGGCACCCAACGAGAAAGTGGCCATGGAGACTGCCTTTGGGGCTTCTCTGGCCGGAAATCGGGCCTTCTGCGGCATGAAGCATGTGGGCCTGAACGTGGCCGCGGACCCTCTGTTCACCATGAGCTACACTGGGGTGAACGCCGGGCTAGTGATTGCCGTGGCCGACGACCCGGCCATGCACTCCTCCCAGAACGAACAGGACTCCCGGCACTATGCCAGGGCCGCCAAGCTGCCTATGCTGGAGCCTTCGGACTCTGCCGAGGCCCTTGCCTTCACCAAGCTGGCCTATGAGTTGTCCGAGCGGTTCGACACCCCGGTGCTGCTGAAAATGTGCACCCGTGTGGCCCACTCCCAGTCTGTGGCTGAGCTCTCCCCGCGCCAGGAGGCCCCTGTCAGGCCGTACGCAAAAACTCCCCAGAAGTACGTGATGGCCCCAGCCAACGCGGTGCGCCGCCACCCAGTGGTGGAGCAGCGGCTGCTGGACCTCAGCGCCTGGGCAGAGACCGCGGACGTCAACCGGGTGGAGGCAGGCTCTGACAAGAGCCTGGGCATTCTCACTTCCAGCACCAGCTATCAGTATGTAAAAGAGGCCTGCGGGGACCGGTTCCCCATTTTGAAGCTGGGGATGGTTTGGCCCCTGCCCGAGAAACTCATTCGGGACTTTGCCGCCCAGGCGGAGCGGCTAATCATTGTGGAAGAGGGCGACCCCTTCCTGGAGCAGTACTGCCGTGGGCTGGGCCTGGCTGTACAGGGCAAAGAGCTGTTCCCGCTCTGCGGCGAGCTCTCTCAGAACCAGATTGGGGAAAAGCTGGGCCTGCCCCGGCATGTGGGCTCCGCCCTGGCGGAGGAGCTGCCTGCCCGGCCGCCTGTGATGTGCGCGGGCTGTCCCCACCGGGGGCTGTTCTACACCCTCAGCCAGCTGAAATGCACGGTTCTGGGGGACATTGGCTGCTACACTTTGGGGGCCATGCCCCCCCTCTCCGCCATGGATATGACCCTGTGCATGGGGGCCTCCATCAGCGGGCTCCACGGGTTCAACAAGGCCCTGGGCCAGGAGAGCCAGGGCCGCACTGTGGCTGTGATTGGTGACTCTACTTTTGTCCACTCGGGCATGACAGGCCTTGCCAACGTGGCTTATAACCAGTCCAACTCCACCGTGATTATCCTGGACAACTCTATCACCGGCATGACCGGCCACCAGCAGAACCCTACCACAGGCCTCAGCCTGCGGGGCGACCCGGCGGGGAAAATCGATTTGGAGGCCCTTTGCAAGGCGATGGGCATTGCCCGGGTGCGGGTGGTGGACCCCTACGACCTGTCCGCCTGCCGGAGTGTGATAGAGGAAGAGCTGGCGGCGGCGGAGCCCTCAGTCATCATCTCCCGGCGGCCCTGCGTGCTGTTGAAGTATGTGAAGCACCAGGCCCCGCTCAGCGTGGAAAAGGACCAGTGCAGGGGCTGCAAAGCCTGCATGAAGATTGGCTGTCCGGCCATCTCTTTCAGAGAGGGCAAAGCCGTTGTGGATGCCACCCAGTGCACAGGCTGCGGGGTCTGCGGCCAGCTGTGCAAATTCGGCGCAATGAAGGAGGGAGAAGCATGACTACCAAAAGCATTATGATTGTGGGCGTAGGGGGCCAGGGCTCTCTGCTGGCCAGCAAGCTGCTGGGCCATCTGCTCATGGGGCAGGGCTATGATGTAAAGGTCAGCGAGGTACACGGCATGAGCCAGCGGGGCGGCAGCGTGGTCACCTATGTGCGCTATGGGGACAAGGTCTGCTCCCCGGTGATTGACCAGAGCCAGGCGGACGCCATTGTCTCCTTTGAGCTGCTGGAAGCCGCCCGGTGGCTCCGGTTCCTCAAGCCAGGAGGCCAGGTGGTCACCAACACCCAGCAGATTGAGCCCATGCCTGTTATCACCGGCGCGGCCCAATATCCGGAACAGCTGGCGGAGAAAATGCAGGCTGCCGGGGCCAAGGTTGACGCCATTGACTGCCTGTCCCTGGCCCAAGAGGCCGGGAACGCCAAGGCTGTAAACCTGGTGCTGCTAGGGCGGCTCAGCCACTATTTCGACTTCCCCCAAGAGGCCTGGCAGGAGGCTATTGAGGCCTGCGTTCCGGAGAAGTTTCTGGATGTGAACCGAAAGGCCTTCGAGCTGGGAAAGAGTGCATAAGGAGTGTGACGGCTGTGGAACGATTCTACAAGATGGCCCTGGCCTCGAACCGCCGCTTCCCGAAAGGGGTGGAGCCCTATCAGATGGCCGCCCGGCTGTTGGAGGAGTGCGGCGAGGTGGCGGCGGAGATTAACCTTTGGGAGGACTCGGGGCTAAAGCGGCAGAAGCACGGGGAGCCCAAGAAGGAAAATTTGGCGGGCGAGCTGCGGCAGGCCATGACAGAGCTGGCGAAGATTGCCCTGTATTATGGCGTGGAGGAGGAGCTGGAACAGTCCATTGCGGCCTCCCTGCGCCGGTCGGAAGAGGAGGGGCTGCTGGCCCCCGGAAAGGATTAGCTTATGGACTTCCTTGAACTGGCTGAAACCCGGTATTCTGTCCGAAAATTCTCCCCTCACCCGGTGGAGCGGGAAAAGCTGGAGGCCATCCTCCGGGCCGGGCAGGTCTCCCCCACCGCCTGCAACAATCAGCCCCAGCGGGTGCTGGTGGCCCAAAGCCCAGAAGCCCTGGAAAGAGTCCGCAGGTGCTCCGTCCACCACTTTGGTGAGACCCTGGCCCTGCTGGTCTGCTTTGATAAAACAGAGTGCTGGACCCGGGACTATGACGGCAGCCCCAGCGGCGAGGTTGACGCGTCCATCGTCACCACCCATATGATGCTTGCCGCCTGGGAGCTGGGCATCGGCTCCACCTGGGTCATGCACTTCATCCCCGAGGCGGTGCGGGTGGAATTCAGCCTGCCCGAGGGCTGGGAGCCTGTGGCTCTGCTGCTGATGGGCTATCCCGCTCAGGACGCGGCGCCCTCACCTCTGCACAGCCGGAAAAAGCCGTTGGAGGAGACGGTGACATACCTATAAAAATAAAAGCACTGACACAGAGGAGGGTACTCATATGGGTGAAAAGGTACGGAAATGCCCCCGGTGGCTTCCTGTTCTCCTGCTAATCCTGTACAGCGCCGCTCTGGCGGGAGCCGCCTTTTTCGCCGGACGCTGCTCCGCCCCTCAAAAGGGCCTGGGCGCCACTTTCTATGCCCATATCGTCAGCATTGACGGGACCAGCGTCCGGGTGGAGGGGCTGGATATCAATGATATCAACAGCCGGGGACCGGTAGATTTTGACGTAAAAGACGACACGGAACTGGTCTGGCGGGGCACAAGGATTTTCCTGGATTCTCTGGACCCAGGGGATTTGGTGGCTGTCACCCACAGCGGCGGGGTCTTGGAACGGTCTCCGGGATATCTTCTGGAAGTGTACAGAGTTCAGCTGCTGGATGATAAGTGGTAGCCTGCGCCCCTCAACATATATTTCAAGGAAAGGATGAACCAACATGGAACACTACTATCAGCCCGAGATTGAGTGCGCTTCTCGGGAGCAAATCAAGGCCTGGCAGGACGAGCGCCTGGTGGCCCAGGTCCAGCATGTATGGGACAACGTGCCCTATTACAGGGAAAAAATGGAGGAGAAGGGCCTTACTCCCGCTGACATCCAGTCCTCTGACGATTTGTATAAGCTGCCCTTTCTCACCAAAGCTGATTTGCGGGACGCCTACCCTTATGGCCTGATGGGTGTGCCCCTCAAGGACTGCGTGCGCATTCAGTCCACCTCCGGCACCACGGGCAAGCGGGTGGTGGCCTTCTACACCCAGGCGGACATCGATTTGTGGGAGGACTGCTGCGCCCGGGCCATTATGGCCGCAGGGGGCACCAATGAGGATGTGTGCCAGGTCAGCTACGGCTACGGCCTGTTCACCGGCGGGCCCGGCCTCAACGGCGGCAGCCACAAGGTGGGGTGCCTGACCATCCCCACCAGCAGCGGTAACACGGAGCGGCAGATTATGTTTATCCAGGACCTGTCCGCCACTATCCTGTGCTGTACCCCCTCCTATGCCGCCTATATCGGCGAGACCATGAAGGAGATGGGCTTGGGCCCCAATGATATTCCCCTGAAAGCAGGCATTTTCGGGGCTGAGGCCTGGAGCCAGGAAATGCGCCGGGACATTGAGAACACCTTAGGGATAAAGGCCTATGACATCTACGGCCTGACAGAGCTTTCCGGCCCGGGCGTGTCCTTCGAGTGCTCGGCCCAGACCGGGATGCACATCAATGAGGATCACTTTATCGCGGAGATTATCAACCCGGAGACCGGGGAGGTGCTGCCCGAGGGCTCTCAGGGCGAGCTGGTGTTCACCTCCATCACCAAAAAGGCCTTCCCCCTGCTGCGCTACCGCACCAGGGACATCTGCACCCTTACCCGGGAGCCCTGCTCCTGCGGTCGCACCCACGTGAAAATGACCAAGCCCCAGGGCCGTACCGATGATATGCTCATTATCCGGGGCGTGAACGTGTTCCCCTCTCAGATTGAGACTGTGCTGCTGAACCACGGGTACCCTGCCAACTATCAGATTATTGTGGACCGTGTGCGCAACACCGACACCCTGGACGTGCAGGTGGAGATGACCCCCGAGATGTTCACGGACAACCTGGGCGACGTGGCCGCCCGTCAGAAAGAGCTGGTGGAGGGCCTGCGCTCTATGCTGGGCCTGACCGCAAAGGTCACCCTGGTGGCTCCCAAGTCCATTGTGCGCAGCGAGGGCAAGGCTGTGCGGGTGATTGACAAGCGGAAAATATAAGGAGGTATCTGTTATGACAGTCAACCAAATCTCTGTTTTTCTGGAAAACAAGCCTGGCACCCTGACCGCCATGACCGGGCTGCTGGCCGAGAGCGGCGTGGATATGCGGGCCCTGAGCCTGGCGGAGACCAATGACTTCGGCATTGTGCGCATTATCGTGGACGATGTGTACAAGGCCACCACTGTGCTCAAGGACGGGGGCTTCATCCACCAGCTGACCCCAGTGCTGGCGGTGCTGATTCCCGATGAGCCCGGCGGGCTGCATAAGGTGCTGGAAGTGCTGCGGGAGGCGGAGGTAAACGTGGAGTATATGTACGCCTTCCTGGGCGGCGGGGACGTGAACCACGCCTACATGATTTTCCGGGTGCAGGACACCAAAAAGGCAGGCGCGGCGCTGGCGGTAAAGGGCATCAAGCTGGTGAATCAGGACAGCATCGCGGAGATTTAGCAGTACTTAGCCAAGAGCGGCCATAACGCGGTCCAGGGGCGCTTGGCCCCTGGCAGGGGGCTTGGGGGCAGTGCCCCCAAGGTCTTGCCCTTGACCTTCAGGGCGGCGCGCACGGTGAATGGAGCGAGGTAGCACACAGCTCTACCCCAAAGCGTCCCAACGTGGCAGTCTTTCGCGCCGCCAACCCATCCGAACAGCACGATTCCGCATAGTTTGGAAACCGCCAGGTTTCCAAACTGGCGGAGAGATGCGGACTGGCTTTCCGAAACGTAGGGCCCTAGACGTTCCCGATACCTCCCTCTCTCTGGGAGAATGGCATCTGACGGATACGTCTAGGGCCCGACGCTTGCGCAGACGGCCTGCAGCTCTCCTCCAGCGCTGACGCGCTGTTCGGAGTTGCGCGGCCGGCAGCTTTGGCGGCGCGAATGACTGCCACATTGGGACGTGAGGGGAAATCAGTGGGGCCTTACCTCGCTCCGGTCGCTGTGCGCGCCGCCCTTTAAGGTCAAGGGCAAGACCTTGGGGCCTTGCCCCAAACCCCACCAGGGGCCAAGCGCCCCTGGTCCGCGTTATGGGCTCGCCGCCAGGTGGGTCCTTTCCCTTTTCTACATTTCCAGCAGCCGCTGGGCGTTCCCGCCCAAAATCGCTGCCCTCTCCTCCCCGGTCAGAGCCTGGGCCTCTATCCACTCCCGGCTCTCCTTTTGGCTGCTCCAGGGACTGTCGCTGCCAAACAGCACCCGGTCAGCCCCAAAGGCCCGCACCAGCTCCAGGAACCCTGGCCCGTCCAGCAAGTCCAAATCGCCGTCATCTTTATAGTAACCGTCATCCAAGGGGCACATATGGCCCACGGAGAAGCTGGTGTCAATAAGAGCGGTGGTGTCCGGCAGCAGCTCCAGCACCTGCTCCCAGCTGCGCCAGCCGCCCATATGGGCCAGAATCAGCGTCACGGGCCCTGCCTGCTCCAAGGCCCGGCGCACCATCTCCGGCGAACAGCGCACCACTCCGGGAAAGCCCACGTCCAGGCCCGCGTGGGTGATGACAATCAGGCCCAGCTCTCCGGCCCGCTCTAAAATCCGCAGATAGCGGGCATCATCCAAATCTACCCCCTGGTACACTGGGTGGAGCTTGATGCCTTTTAGGCCCAGCGCCTTGACACGGGCCAGCTCTCCGTGCCAGTTCTCATACTCTGGGTGCATACATCCAAAGGAGCGGATGCCTGTATCCGGCCAGGCACTGTTGATGGCAGCGGCAGAGTCGTTGATATGCTCCACCTGCCGGGCGGCAGTGGCCACAGGCAGCACCATGGAGCAATCCACACCGGCCTGGGCCATAGAGGCAGCAAGGCCCTCCCCGGTGCCGTCAGTAAAGGGCCTGGTGTGGCTGGCCCTGCTGAGTTTTTCCAGGGTGGAGGCCGCAATTTTGGGCGGGAAAGTGTGGGTGTGGATGTCGATAATCATGGGCACGGCTCCTTTATTTTAACTGGTATCATTCTTCGATTTTCCTGCCATCATTATACTGCTTCCTGCCCCAGAGCGCAAGGCTCAATTTAGGAAACGTATCTGCTGCCGCTCCTCCATGGGGAAGATGCTCAGGCTTTTTCGGTTTTTGTTCTCCTCAGTCAGCCGCACACCGGTCAGCTGGCTGTTGGCATAGCTCCGGTAATAGTATATCCCCTGGGTGGCATTGGCGCAGCAGGTATAGGTGGTGGCACTGCACTTATTGTCCTGCAGCAGCACCTCGCCCCGCACAATGGACACCGCGTCCAGGATATGAAAAAACTGGGCAATGGAGCTGGCATCATCCCCCTCGCAGATGGAGTTCATCTTGCAGAAACAGGCCCGCACAAACCGGGAGCCCGGAGAGCTGTCCCCCGGCAGGCCTATGGCCCCCATGCCGCTGCCATAGGCGTTCAGGGCCAGCCGGGAGGAGAACCGGTTCTGGGGCGGCTGGCAGGTCAGGTTCATATAATTGCTCAGATTGGTCTGGTGAAAGGGGAACTCCGGGTTATTGGTCAGCACCCCAGCAGGGTTGTCGTATACATGGAAGCCGCTCTCTGTCTGCTCCACCACCAGAGAGTCTGTCCCGTCGCTAATCATCCAGTGGAGAGAAGCAACAGGCACACTGTCCGAGAAGGGGATATCTACCAGGTTCACGTTCCCCAGTTCCCGGCGCAGCTCCCGAATGCCGGAAAAATTTCCCAGCACCCAGGGAATGAACTCATAGGGCGTCAGGTTCAGGCTATCGGGCTTGGGCTGAAAATACCGGGCGTTGTGGGGGAAATTCAGCCCCGCAATACAGAGCCCCTTCTCATTGACAGCCTCAGCGTACAGGGGGTACTCCCCCATCACAGTGGCCATGCCAATCATGGCATACCAGGTCTCCAAGCGCTGGCCATTGCGTAAATCAAACCCATATCCTCGGGGGGTGACCACCACCTTCTCCCCAAACCGGTACTCAATGTCCATGCTTCTGCCGAAGTAGGCGTCCCGGGTCTTCATGGCAATACAGGTACACATAGCATCTACCGCCTTCCGCAATATTCCACCTCTATAGTATGTGAAGGCGCTGACAGGTTATGCGGCACAGAGGCCGGGAGCCCTCTCCCCATACAAAAAGGCGGACCCTTGGGGTCCGCCTCTCGGATTCTCACTGAAACAGCGTGCACTCGCCGCTCTCCCGATACCAGCGGATGCGGTTCTCAATTTCCTCTTGAGCCACGCCCAGATATCTGGCCAGGCAGGGGATGCAGAGGAAGTCCTCTGCCCCCCGGTAAACCAGCTTCTTGTAAATGGCCCTGTCATCCATCCCCAGCGGGGCCCCGCACTGGCGGCAGGTCTCGTAATTGGCCATGTTCAGGTTGGCTATGGTCAAGTTGGCCGTCAGCCCAGGGAGACCTTGGCCCGCAGCAGCTTGCAGTCGTGGGGCTCAATGCTGGCGGCGTAGCGCTCGGTAAAGCGGCCCTCGTTCTCATGGCTCCAGCAGTCGGTGATTTCCAGGCCCACACCAGCGGCGGCGGGGATACCCATATCCCAGAAGGGCAGGTTGACCTGGGCCTTCTTGTCCCCCAGGTTAAACATGCCAATGGCCAGGGAGCCATCGCTCATGGGCTTGACCAGAGAGAAGATGGCGGCGGGGTCGTGGCCGGGCACCACATAGGGGCCCCGGCACTCAATATCCTGGTTGATGGCAATCACGTCCGGGTTGGTGAGGGTCTCTTTTGTCACCTGGTTCATCTTGCGGATGTCACAGCCAATCATCAGGGGGGAGTTCATAATGGCCCACAGGGAGAAGTGGGTGCGGTACTCCACATCCGTGCAGCCGCCCAGCTTGCCGCCAATGTACTCATCATTGCTGCCCCCGTACATCCCCACCACCAGCATGTCAATATCATTGTGGCAGAAGGGGCCGGAATAGGCGGTCTTGTTCATCTGGGACAGGGCCAGGTTCTTGATGGACTCCCAGCTGTCCACAATGTCGCCGGTAGAGCGGAACAGCTGGGCCCCGCTGCCCTGAATCCAGCTCCACACATCATCATGGCCCCAGTTGCAGGCAGAGAACAGAATATCCCGGCCACAGTTGCGCAGGGCCAGGCTCATGCGCTTATAGAGCATCTCCCCGTCCATATGGGCAGGTTTATAGCAGTTGTCATACTTTAAGTAGTCCACGCCCCAGCTGGCAAAAGTGGCCGCGTCCTGGAACTCATGCTCAAAGCTGCCGGGATACCCAGCGCAGGTATGGGTGCCGTCGCAGGAGTACATGCCGAATTTCAGGCCCTTGCTGTGGACGTAGTCAGCCACGGCCTTCATGCCGTGGGGGAACTTTTCAGGGTCAGCCACCAGCTCGCCGTTCTGGCCCCGCTGGCGGAGGCTCCAGCAGTCGTCAATGACCACATACTCGTATCCGGCGTCCTTGAGGCCGGAGGCGACCATCGCGTCAGCGGTCTCCTTGATAAGTTCCTCGTTGATGGCATGGGTAAAGGTGTTCCAGGAATTCCAGCCCATGGGGGGTGTGATGCCCAGGTATTTGTTTTGCATGGAGAAATCCTCGCTTTCGGGAAGAATATAGGTCTTGGGGCAATTTTATGCTTTTAGGGAGGAAAAGTCAAGGGGAGAAAGGAAAAAGCTGAAAAATGGACGGGGAAACGAAAAAAGGATGTATGGCGGACAGCAAGGTAAAGAGGAGCGCATCGAAAAGTTTTTGAGGGGTCCATCAGGGAAGCAAGGTAAAGTGGAGCGCACCGAAAAGTTTTTGAAGGGTCTAAGACTTCACCTTCGGTGAAGTCTTAGACCCTTCAAAAACTTTCAATGCGCTCCAATCACCCCTTGCGCTTCACCTCTGCCATAAAATCCGCCCGGGGCTCCCAGCCCGGCAGCTTCATCGCTGTGCCCAGCTTGCTCCCCGCAAAGCACAGCACAAAGCTCACCACCATGGCCAAACAGGCATACAGCGGCCCGTCCGGCGTGGTAAACCCTGACAATGCCGCAGGCAGGAAAGCCGTCAAAAAGCCTCCCAGCATTCCCGCCCAGGCACCCGTGCGGTTAATTCCCTTCCAGTACAGGCACAGCAGATAAGGGGCCAAAAACGAGCCGGAAATGATTCCCCAGGAGTAGGACATCATCTCCAAAATGGGCGTGGGGTAGTTGGCGATAAAATAGCTGAGCACCACAAACACCAGGCAGAGCAGCCGGGTCAGGGCAGTCAAATCCTGGTCAGCCAGTTTCTTCTTCCCTGCCCTCTCTGCCAGGGGCTTCACCAAATCCATGGACACTGTGGAGCAGGCTGTCAGGGTGATGCTGGAAAGGGTGGACACAGACGCGGAAATCAGCAGCACCAGAATCACCCCAATCAGCAGGTTGGGCAGCCCAGCTGTATTCAGCATAATGGGCACCAAAAAGTCCTTGCCCCCCTCTGGCATGGCCTCCCCGAAGAACAGGTGGGAAAAGGAGCCGATAAAGTACCCGCCCCCTGCCACCAGCAAGGCGAACACAGTGGAGATGACCGTGCCCCGCTTCACCTCTTTCCCGTCCCGGATGCCGTAATATTTATGCACCATCTGGGGCAGGCCCCAGGTGCCGAAGCTGGTCATCAGAATGGTGGACACCAGCGCCAGGGTGGACTTTCCCGAGAGGGGAGCCATCTCATGGCTCTTCATATACGCCATCATGCTGCCCAGGCCATTGCTCAGCCCGCCCACCTGGGGGGACAGCACTACCAGCACGATTAGGGCCGAGACCCCAATCATCATCACAAAGCCCTGGACAAAGTCCGCCTTCAATGTGGCGATATAGCCCCCCAGCACCAGAAGCAGGGCCGAGGCAATGGCGATAATCACCATGCAGACCTGCTCGTTGATGCCCAGAATAACCGAGCACACGCTGGTCAGGCCCTTGTACACAGAGGCGGAGTAGGGAATCAGGAACACGAAAATCACCACGCAGGCGAACAGCCCCATAGCCGGGCTGCCAAAGCGGGCCTGGAACAGCTGGGGCATGGACTTAATGTCAAACTTTCTCGTCACGGCCCGGGTCCGGTTGGCCAGCACCAGCCAGGCCAGCAGAGAGCCGAACACCGCGTTGCCAATGCCCACCAGCACGCTCCACAGGCCATAGCTCCACCCCGAGCCCCCGGAATAGCCAATGAACATCACAGCGGAGAAATAGGCGGTGCCATAGGACAGGGCAGAAATCCAGGCCCCGGCACTGCGCCCGCCTACAGTGAAGCCCGCCATATCGCTGCCTTTGCGGGAATACAGGATGCCGATGGCCAGCATGAACACCGCGTACACGCCAATGACAATCCAAATAGTCAACGCTTTTGTCATGAAAACCGCTCCTCAATTTTATCTGCTAACATGGAACAGCAATAATTATACCATGAATTGGAAGATAATACAAGAGAAACGTCAAGATTTGCTGTCTCATGGGGAAAGCGCAAAAATGCCCGGAGGGGCTGTCTCCCCTCCGGGCATTGAAACCGCTCAGCGGTTATTTCCCAGGCGGCTCAGCACTGTGACGATAATGGCAATCAGCCCAATCACCACAAAAATGCCCAGCATCCCCTTGCCCATAATGTCCAGGGCCTGGTTTACATTGTCCATGTTCGGCCCAGTGACAAACACCGCGGTGGGCCCGTCCGCGCCGCCGATAACCCCAATGGAGCTGTTCAATAATTGATGCAGCATATTCCTTCCTCCTCACTCACATAAAGAATCCCAGCACAATGCCCCCTGCCACCGCGGAGGCAATCTGGCCGGACACATTGGCCCCCACCGCGTGCATGAGCAGATGGTTCTGGTTGTCCTCCGCAATACCCATTTTCTCCACCACCCGGGCAGACATGGGGAAGGCCGAGATACCCGCAGCCCCAATCATGGGGTTGATTTTGCTCTTGCTGAACAGGTTCAGCAGCTTGGCGAACAGCACGCCGCCAATGGTGTCGAAAATAAACGCAAACAAGCCCAGGCCCATAATCATCAGGGTCTCCACAGTGACGAACCGCTCCGCCTGCATGGAGAAGGAGATGGTAATGCCCAGCAGCAGGGTGACCAGGTTGGCCAAATCGTTCTGGGCGGTCTCAGAGAGCCGGTTCAGCACCCCGCACTCCCGAATCAGGTTGCCGAACATCAAAAAGCCCACCAGGCTCACTGAGGCAGGGGCCACCAGCCCGGCCACAAAGGTGACAATAATGGGGAACAGAATGCGGGTGGTCTTGCTGACCCCGGCGGGGCGGTACTCCATGCGGATGGCCCGCTCCTTTTTGGTGGTGACCAGCTTAATGGCCATGGGCTGGATAATAGGCACCAGGGCCATATAGGAGTAGGCCGCCACAGCAATGGCCCCAATATAGCTGGACTTGAGCACCTGGCTGACCAGAATGGAGGTGGGGCCGTCCGCCGCGCCGATAATGCCGATGCTGGCCGCGTCCTTGATGTCAAAGCCCAGCACAGCTGCCAGCACAATGGTCAGGAAAATGCCGAACTGGGCCGCGGCCCCGAACAGGAACATTTTCGGGTTGCTGAGCAGGGGGCCGAAGTCAATCATGGCCCCAATACCGATAAACAGCAGCAGGGGGAAAGCCTCGGAAGCCTCAATCCCCGTCTCAAACAGCCACTGGATGATACCCTGGGTCTCCCCCACGCCCTGCATGGTCTGGTTCAGCACACCGGAGAGCGGCAGGTTCACCAGAATGGCCCCAAAGCCCATGGGCAGCAGCAGGGCCGGCTCATAGTCCTTCTTGATGGCGAGCCAGATAAGCACAGCCCCCACCAGGTACATTACGACCTGCTGCCAGGTAATGGACAGCAAGCCCTCCCACAGAAATTCCATTTACTTCTTCCTCTCTTTTGTATTCTTTGTGCTTTATAGTTCACGCAGCGGCACAGGTGTGCCCACACCGCTCTGCCTGAAAATCAGTACTGCCCAATTTTCAAGTACGTTTACTATATTGCCCGAAAACAGGCGATATATAAAAAACAGACCTGTGCCGCAAAAGCTCATAGTGAGCCGCGCGCACAGGTCTGGTCATTTCAAGCTAACCCAGGGCAGGGATACTGCCCATGATTGTTGAATTAGCTGCTGAGTATGAGGCACTCAGCTGACTACTCCCCTATAACGGGGATATTCTAGCACATTTTGGCAGGGATGTCAAGGGGAGCGGGAGCACAAAAAGGCCGGCAAATCCAGAACCTCAAAGGCCCGGTCAGCTGGCTTATCCCCAGGCCGCTGGGGAGCCCACGCAAAAAACGGCCAGCCCAATCCCTCAGGCCAGCCGCTTTTCTTTTTGCTTTACTCTTCTTCGCCAGGCTCCTCGCTGGGCTCCAGCTCTTCCAGCTCCTCCAGCTCGTCCTCGTCAAAGTCGAACTCCAGGGTCTCACCACAGCTGGGGCAAAGCATCTTCTCCGCCTCCAGCACTTCCTCAGTCAGCTCAATGGTCTCGCCGCAGTTGGGGCAGATGGCCTCGAACACAGCCTCCTGGTCATGGTGGTGGCACCCGCAGCCGCAGCTGCCGTGGCCATGGCCGTGATGATGGTGGCCGCAGCCGCACTCTTCCTCGTCCTCGTCTTCTGCCAGGCCGTAGTAGTCCTCTTCCAAAGAGCCCAAATCCTGGTCCACCTCGTCCACCTGCTCAGACAGCTCCTCAAAGCCGTCCTGCAGCTCTTCCAAATCAACGCTCATACTGTCCAGCAGCTCTATAATCGCGCTGAACAGCTTGGTCTCTTTGGCCTTGGGGTCCAGCTCCATCCCATCCATCAGGCCCTTGATATAGGACGCATGCTCACTATTGGTCATTCTGAAATACCTCGCCTTTCTTTATTCACGGAGCGGCTTACGCCCGCTCCATATACTCCCCGGTACGGGTGTCTACGCGAATCCTCTCACCCTCGTTGATGAACAGGGGCACCCGAACCTCGGCCCCGGTCTCCACAGTGGCAGGCTTCAGGGTGTTGGTGGCAGTGTCGCCCTTAATGCCGGGCTCGGTCTTGGTGATTTCCAGCTCCACAAAGTTGGGAGGCTCCACGCCGAACACACTGCCCTTGTAGGAGAGCACCTTGCACTCCATGTTCTCCTTCACGAACTTGAAGTTATCACCCAAAACATTGGCATTGATGGGTATCTGCTCATAGGTCTCGCTGTCCATAAAGTAGTACAAATCCCCATCGCTGTAGAGGTACTGCATGTCCTTCCTGTCAATAAAAGCAGTGGGGTACTTGTCGTTGGGGTTAAAGGTACGCTCTGTGACAGCCCCGGAGATGACGTTGCGAATCTTGGTACGCACAAAGGCCGCGCCCTTGCCGGGCTTCACGTGCTGGAACTCAATGATGGAGTAGACGTTGCCGTCCATCTCAAATGTTACGCCGTTTCTGAAATCGCCTGCGGTTACCATAAGAAAAACCTCCCAAAATATTCTAACCTGCTTGCTCTGTCCCTATTCTAATATATCTCGCCGCCAAATTCAAGACAAAACGCCGGATTTTTCCATATTATCGGGAACTGTCCAGCCCTGGGCAGCGGTTTGTTGTCTAAATTGCCCGCGCCGGGCCCGTTACAGCTCTATCAGCTCTTTGGGGGACTTGGTCAGGCTGCGGCAGCCGTCTGCTGTCACCAGCAGCATATCCTCAATGCGCACACCGAACCGGGCAGGCAGATAGATGCCGGGCTCGTCGGTGATGACCATTCCCTCTGCGCAGGGGGTCTTGTCCCGGTGGGAGAAAGCGGGCCACTCGTGAATCTCAAAGCCCACCCCATGGCCCAGGCCATGGCCAAAGGTGCCGGGGTAGTCCTTCTCAATAATATCCCGGGCAATCTTGTCCACATCGCAGCAGAGCATACCGGGCTTCACCGCGTCAATGACCGCCAGCTGGGCCTGAAGCACTGTGTCATACACCTTGCGCTGTTCGTCGCTGACCTTGCCAAAGGCCACGGTACGGGTCATGTCAGAGTGGTAGCCGTCCAGCATCGCGCCGGTGTCCATGGTGATGAAGTCGCCCTTCTGCACCTTGTTGGCGCTGGGCACCGCGTGGCACTGGGAGCCGCTTTTGCCCGCAGCCACAATCACGTCAAAGGCCACGGCCTCAGCCCCGTTATTGCGCATAAAGAATTCGATTTCCAAGGCCAGCTCCCGCTCAGTGACGCCCTCCTTGATAAAGGGCAGGATGTGCTGGAAGGCCGCGTCTGTAATGGCCTGGGCGTCCTCAATCTTCTGGACCTCCTCAGGAGACTTAATCATCCGCTGGTCCTTGATGGCCTTGTCCAGGGTATCGTCCAGCACAGCCTCTATGCCGTGCTCCTGGAACAGCTTCTCAAAGGTCCGGGCATCTGCCACGGAGAGCTTGTTGATTTCCATATAGACCTGCTTTACGCCGTGCTTTTCCAGCAGCTCGCAGAGCTTCTCCTTAAAATCCGTAAAGCCTGTGACCGTGCAGTTTTTGGCAGAGTAGCTGGCTGCCTCCTCATAGCGGAAGTCCTGGAGCAGATAGGCCTCCTCCGCTGTAATCAGCAGGGCGCCCGCGTCAGACGGGAACCCGGTAAAATACCGGCGGTTCCGCTCAGAATAGACCATGATGGCTTTCTGAGAGTCGCCTCCAATCAGCTTTTCCGAAATCCTTTCCACAGGGTTCTTCATTTCAAAACATCCTCTCTCTCTTCAAATTTGGCACGCAGCCCCTTTTCCAGCCGCCGCCGGACACGGAAGCTCAGGCCTTCTTCCGGCTCTATGGGCGACAGCAGGACAGAACGCATCCCGCACAGGTTTGCGCCCACCACGTCAGTGAAAATCTGGTCCCCCACAATGACGCAGTCCCGGCAGCGCACGCCCAGCATCCGCCGGGCCCGCAAATAGCCTGAGGGCAGGGGCTTTAAGGCAAAACTGATAAAATCCAGGCCCAGCTTGGCCGCAAAGGCGCTGACCCGTTTTTTGTAGTTATTGGACACCACCACCACCTGGAAGCCCTCGTCCATCAGCTGCCGGACCCAGTCCCGGGCGCCGGGTATGGGCTCGTGCACGCTATAGGGAGCGATGGTATTGTCCACGTCCAGCAGCACGGCCCGCACACCCAGCTTCCGCAGCAGAGCGGGGCTGATGTCCGTGACCCGCCTGCGCAGGACGCTCGGTTTCAAAATTCCCATGTGATAAAACTCTCCAGCCGGAACAAAAAAGCGGGCGAATTGCCCGCTTTCCTCCAGGTTTGCAGCCTCCTTATCCGCGCAAAAGGCAAGCCTGCGCGAATCCCGCGCGCAGCATTACTTATACTTGCGCTTGCGGGCAGCTTCGGACTTCTTTTTGCGCTTCACTGAGGGCTTTTCATAAGCCTCACGCTTGCGAACCTCCTGGATTACACCGGCGCGGGCGCACTGCTTCTTAAAGCGCCGCAGGGCACTGTCCAGGGACTCATTTTCCTTGAGCCGTATCTCAGCCATCCATATCCCTCCCATCCGCCGAAAAGGCAGGGGTGTGCGTCGTAAATCTTACAATACAACACCATCATTATAGCGCCAACCCAGGGGCTTGTCAACCCCCCTGGGGCAGACTTTTTTGAATGTTACGTTTTGTTCACACCTGGCGGCGGGCAGTTCGCGATATTGGGCTGGGAGAAGCTATTCCCTGGGCGCTTCCTTCTGTTTCCTGCCCAAAGCCTCGTTATACCTTTTGCCCATGGCCCGGTAGTACACCTCAAACCCCAGGCTGATACCCACAAAACAAACCACAAAGATCAGGAAAAACTTTCCCCAGTGTTCCAGACTGTCCAGAGAGAACCAGCCAAAGGCTATCGTAGCCCCCGCGCAGAGGCCGAGGCAAAGCACCCCGAACACCGCTATGCGCACAAAGTAGCTGGGCTTTTTCAGCATCTGTCCCGAAAAAAACACATATTGCAGGATGCTGATACACAGGCACAGACCCAGCAACTGAAAAACCAGCCGGTACTTTATATACCCATACGACCAGCGCCACGCGATATCCATAACCACATTCCCCGGCGGCAGTTCCCCCGGCACCAGGATATCGATCACGATATAAATCAGCAGCGACGCCGTAAAGCTCAGGCAAATCCAGTTCTTCAGTTCCATAACCATTTGCAGAAATTTTTTCATAGTGTCCTCCTTTACAGTCCCAGCCTTTTTTTCAGCCCCGGCGCGTACTGCCGGGACACGTACACCGCCTCGCCGCCCTCCATGGTCAGCCGGATGCGCCCGCCCAAATCCGGCCGCAGGGAGCGGATGGCGTTAAAGTTCACCAGCGCGGACTTGCTGGCCCGGAAAAAATCCTCACCCCGCAGGCGCTCTTCCAGCTCATACAGGCGCAAATCCGTCTCGTACACAGCCTCCGCTGTGTAGAGGAAAGTCCGCTTATCCACTGTGTCCGCGTAGAGCAAATCCCGGCAGTCCAGCAGATAGGTCTGCCCGTCCCGCCGCCCGGTGAGCCTGCGGCTCTGCTCTGGCTCCAATTGGCTCAGCAGGGCCAGCAGCCTGGCTGTCTGACCGTCTGTCCGGGCGCAACGGATAAGCACCTCTGTCTCTTTCAGGCCCGGCTCCTCCTGCACTTGAATCTTCATGGCCACCCTCCTTAGAACCTGTATTCACAGCTTGCAGGCTCAGTATACCGGGAAAATCCCATTGATGCAAGAGGTTTTCCCCCACCTGCCGTATTCCGGCCCTGACCCGCGCTTTTTCCAAAACAAAAAGCGCCGTTCCCGGCGCTCCTTCCCATATCATACTACTTTTTGGCCCCTTCCCAGCGCCTCAGGCACCTGGGTAATGTCCTCCAAAATTTCTGCCCCGCTCTCTGCCAGCCGGGCCCGGCTTTGGTGGCCCTGGGCAATAAGCAGACAGCGGCAGCCCAAAGCCTGCGCAACCTCCCAGTCGTGGAGGGTGTCCCCTATAAACACAGCCTCTTCTGGGGCAATGCCCTCCCGATGGAGGTACTCCCCGGCCAGCCCGGCCTTGCCCGCGGCCAGCACGTCGCCCACCCCCAGGATGGCCTCAAAACAACCGCTGACGCCCCGGCTCTCCACCTGTTCCGCCAGGGCCCCTTTTTCCGAGGCGGAGACGAGCACCTGCCTCCATCCGGCATGGCGGAGCTGTTCCAGCACCTGCCTGGCCCCGGGATAGAGCCCCCGGCCCTCCACAGCCTTGTTGTAGCCAGTGATATACTCCTCCGCCACGGTTGGGAAGTGCTCCTTTTCCAAATCCAGTCCCGCTGCCCGGTAGTAGTCCTCCACCGGGAAGGTGAAAATCTCCCGGTAGCGCTCTACAGTCAGCAGAGGCAGGCCCCGCCGGGCCAGCAGCCGGTTCTCCACCTCCACACACACCGGCACGTCATCCAGCAGGGTGCCGTTCCAATCCCAAACAATGGTAGCCATTCGCTTCTCCTCCAACTAAAAATTTCTGGAGCCATGCTGGACCGTCACAACAATAACCTGGCTCTGCTTCTCATTTATCCGGTACACCACCAAAAACTTTTTCACCAAAAGCTGGCGATAGCCCCGCTTGGCGTATTTCCCCCACCTGCGCTCGGGAAAGCGGTAGGGCATTTCCTCCAGGGACAGGATTTCCTGGCTCAGCTGTGATGCTATCCGTTCCGCCGTTTGGGGCTCCAGAAGCGTTTCACTAATATAGCGGTAGATTTTCTCCATATCCTGTACCGCCCTGGCGAGCAGCTTTACTTCATACTTTTTCAATGTACTTTCCTCTCAGTTCATCCAAGACCTCTCGGGCGTCACGCATCTCACCGGTCCTCTCGAACTCTTCCTCTGCCTCTTCAATGGCCTTATCAATAGCTGCCTCCCCCACCAGCTCCTCATAAGCCTCCATGCTCATAATCGCCAAATCTCCGTATCCATTTTTGGTGATGAACACGGGCTCATTGGTGCTGTGGCAGAGCTCGGAAATCTCGTTGGTGTTCCTCAAATCGGAAATTGGTCTGATGTGCGGCATAACGCCACCTCCTTTGTACACAATTATAACATTATTCTGTACAGAATTCAAGTCAAAATTCCCACAAAAAAAGGACGCTGGCCCAAGAGCCAGCGCCCAAATAAAACGTGGATAAACTGTCAGGCCACCACCCGATGGGTGAGCTGGCCTAACACGGCCCGTACCTCCTCAGCGGCAGCGTCCTTCTTGCTGAAAAAGGCCAGGCTGCCGTCCAGCTCCTGGAACAGCCGGCTCAGGGTATCAGCCTGCATCAGCGGCGCGGCGTAGAAGAAGTCGCTCCAAGCGTCGAAGCGGCTGTCATGGCCCACAGGCCCCATGCTTCGGATAAGCGGGGTGTTTTTGTCTATGGCACGGAGCTGCAGCTTTCCCATTCCCAGAGCTTCCAGCATCTGCTCCCGGCTGAGAATGCCCATCTCCACCATGGTGTCCGCCGCGTCCAGCCGCTCGAACAAGCTGAGCCTGCCGGAGTAGTGCTCCCGCAGATAGGCCTTATTCTCCTCCGTGGCTCCCTGAGAGCCAGGCAGATTCCGGGGCGGCTGCTGGGCCTTCCAGGCCTCATAGTCGCTTAAAATCTGTTGGGACGGGTCTTCAGGCTCGGTTAAAGCGCCGCCCCAAGCCTGGCTCAGCATTCCCTGCCAGGTCACGGAGCTGGTGTCCCGGCCCTGCTGATTCTGCTGGTAATATTGGTAGACTTTTTCGGTAAAGCTGTTGCCTTTTACTTGCATAGCGGTAGTGCCCTCCCATCAAAAGGCCCGGATTCAGCCGCGCCGAATCCGGAACCTTTATTTCACATTTTTAGAACTTATTGCCCCGCTTTACATAGCTGGTGTGCAGAATCTCGTGAGCCTTGTGGCTGCCGGGCTCGCCCAAGAACTCCTCATAGCACTTCTTCACTGCCGGGTTATCGTGGGACTTGCGCAGAGGCATAGCCTTATCCTGGTCATACAGGGCCTTGGCGCGCAGGGTCTTGATGTCGTTATAGGCCCAGGCATTGGCGCTCTGTACAGGCTGGCCGCCGCCGTTGACACAGCCGCCGGGACAGCACATAATCTCAATGAACTGATAGTCTGCCTCGCCCGCGCGGACTTTCTTGAGAATCTTGTCAGCATTGGACAGGCCGCTGGCCACGGCCACCTTCACGTCCATACCGGCCACATTGTACACGGCTTCCTTGATGCCCTCGGTGCCGCGGATTTCGGTGTAGTCGATGGACTCCTGGCTCTCGCCGGTGAGTACGTCAGCCGCCGTGCGCAGGGCGGCCTCCATTACGCCGCCGGTTGCGCCGAAGATAACCGCCGCGCCGGTGGAAACACCCATAGCGTCGTCGAACTTCTCGTCCGGCAGGGCGTTGAAGTTCAGCTGGGCCTTCTTAATCAGGCGGGCCAGCTCCCGGGTGGTCAGGCTGATATCCACGTCGGGCAGACCGGCCGCGGCCTCGTCGTCCCGCTTAATCTCAAACTTCTTGGCCGTGCAGGGCATAATGGACACGGAGACAATCTTCTGGGGATCCAGGTTCTCCTTCTCGGCGTACCAGGTCTTAATCAGCGCGCCGGTCATGTTCTGGGGGGACTTGCAGCTGGACAGATGCTCAATCAAATCAGGATAGTAGTGCTCACAGAACTTAATCCAGCCAGGGGAGCAGGAGGTAATCATGGGCAGGGTGCCGCCGTTCTTCACCCGGTCGATGAACTCATGGGCCTCCTCCATAATGGTCATGTCCGCGCCGAAGTCGGTGTCGAACACCTTATCAAAGCCCAGGCGGCGCAGAGCGGCAGCCATTTTGCCCTCCACATTGGTACCGATGGGCAGGCCGAACTCCTCGCCCAAAGCGGCCCGCACAGCGGGAGCGGTCTGGACGATAACAATCTTCTCCGGGTCGTTGATGGCGTCGATGACGTCCTGGGTGTTGTCCTTCTCGGTCAAAGCGCCGGTGGGGCAGCTGACAACGCACTGGCCGCAGGCCACGCAGGACACAGCGTCCAGGGGCTGCTCAAAGGCGCAGCCAATCTCAGTATCAAAGCCCCGGTTGTTGGCGCCGATAACAGCGACATGCTGGTTCTGGCAGGCGGCCACGCAGCGGCGGCACAGCACGCATTTGGCGTTGTTGCGCTCCAGGTATTGGGTGGAGAAATCCTTATTGCCTGCGGGCATTACGCCCTCGAAGCGGCTGTCCTCCTCAATGCCCATGTCCGCGCACAGCTTTTGCAGCTCGCAGTTGCCGCTGCGCTCGCAGGTCAGGCACTTGCGCTCGTGGACGGAGAGCAGCAGCTCCAGGGTCATTTTCCGGGACTCCTGGACCTTGGGCGAGTTGGTGAAAATCTCCATGCCCTCGTTTACCGGATAGACGCAGGCGGCGGCCAGAGAGCGGGCTCCCTTCACCTCTACCATGCACATCCGGCAGGCGCCGATTTGGTTAATGTCTTTCAGATAGCAAAGGGTGGGGATATCGATGCCGGCAAACCGGGCGGCCTCCAGGATGGTGGCGTCCTTGGGCACCTGATAGTCCACGCCGTTGATTTTAACGTTGACCATATCCATAGACTTATATTCAATCCTTTCCGGGTTTTGTTGCAAATTGCCACGGGTTGGCTTGGAGTGGGGTGGGCGGGGAGTAGCCATTTTCTGCGAAAATGACTAGGAAGGGCGATGTAGGGTTCAGCCGTAGGCGGCACAGGACGCCGCCTACGGCAAGGCCGCGAGACGCTGTCTCGCGCTCTGCCACCTTTGAAAAGGTGGACGAAACTTTTCACCCGCCTTTAGCCATGCTCTTGGCGAAAGCCCCTGCCTCGAGCCGTTAGGCTCTATTTTCAACCGTCAGGCGCTTACTTCTTGACAACAGCGTTGAACTTGCACTTCTCCATGCACACGCCGCACTTGATACACTTCTCAGTGTCAATCACATGGGCTTCCTTCACCTTGCCGGAGATAGCCCCTACAGGACAGTTCCGGGCGCAGAGGGTGCAGCCCTTGCACTTGTCGGCCTCAATGTGGAAGTTGGTCAGAGCCTTGCAGGCCCCGGCAGGGCAGCGGTGCTCGGTCACGTGGGCCACATACTCGTCCCGGAAATACTTCAGGGTGGAGAGCACCGGGTTGGGGGCCGTCTGGCCCAGGCCGCACAGGGAGTTCTCCTTGATGTAGTAGCACAGCTCCTCCATCCGGTCAATGTCCTCCAAGGTGCCGTTGCCCTTGGTAATCTTGTCCAGGATTTCCAGCAGGCGCTTGGTGCCCACCCGGCAGGGCGTGCACTTGCCGCAGCTCTCGTCCACGGTGAATTCCAGGAAGAACTTGGCGATATCCACCATGCAGGTGGTCTCGTCCATGACAATCAGGCCGCCAGAACCCATCATAGAGCCGATAGCAATCAGGTTGTCATAGTCAATGGGGGTGTCAATCAGAGAGGCCGGGATGCAGCCGCCGGAGGGGCCGCCGGTCTGGGCCGCCTTAAAGGTGTGGCCGCCGGGCACGCCGCCGCCGATGTCCTCCACAACCTCCCGCAGGGTGGTGCCCATGGGGACCTCCACCAGGCCGGTGTTGGTGATTTTGCCGCCCAGGGCGAAGACCTTGGTG
Source organism: uncultured Eubacteriales bacterium (assembly GCA_910580045.1). Lineage (GTDB taxonomy): Bacteria > Bacillota > Clostridia > Oscillospirales > Acutalibacteraceae > Acutalibacter. The sequence continues at coordinate 7,718 of CAJTXF010000023.1, read as the reverse complement.
CCGGGGGACTTCTCGGTGCCGATGGACTTGAACCAGTCCGCGCCCTTGAGGATAATCTGGGGGATATTGGCGTAGGTCTCCACGTTGTTCAGCACCGTGGGCTTGCCGAACAGGCCCTTGAGGGCCGGGAAGGGAGGCCGTACCCGGGGCTCGCCACGCTTGCCCTCGATAGAGGTCATCAGAGCGGTCTCCTCGCCGCACACGAACGCGCCCGCGCCCAGACGGATGTCAATGTCAAAATCAAAGCCGGAGTCGAAGATGTTCTTGCCCAGCAGGCCGTAGTCCCGGGCCTGCTGAATGGCAATCTGCAGGCGCTTGACGGCGATGGGGTACTCGGCCCGGATGTAAATATAGCCCTGGGATGCGCCGATGGCATAGCCCGCGATGGCCATGGCCTCCAGCACGCTGTGGGGGTCGCCCTCCAGCACGGAGCGGTCCATGAACGCGCCCGGGTCGCCCTCGTCGGCGTTACAGCAGGCGTACTTCTGGTCAGCCGCGTTGGCCGCGGCGAACTTCCACTTCAGGCCAGTGGGGAAGCCCGCGCCGCCCCGCCCGCGCAGGCCGGAGGCCAGCATGGTGTCAATTACCTGCTGGGGGGTCATCTCGGTGAGCACCTTGCCAAGGGCCGCGTAGCCGTCCTGGGCGATGTACTCGTCGATGAGCTCAGGATTGATTACGCCGCAGTTGCGCAGGGCAATACGCATCTGCTTGGCGTAGAACGTGGTCTCATTCAGGGACTTGGTGGTGTTCTCGTCCACCACGGTCTCCTGATACAGCAGGCGGGTGACGATACGGCCCTTGAGCAGATGCTCGGAGACAATCTCCGGCACATCCTCGGGGGTAACGCGGCTGTAGAACGCGCCCTCAGGATAGACCACCATAATGGGGCCCAGCGCGCACAGGCCGAAGCATCCGGTGCGGATGACGTTGACTTCCTTATCCAGGCCCTGGGCCTTAATCTCCTCGTTGAGCTTCTCTATAATCTGCTCGCTGTGAGAGGAGGTGCAGCCGGTGCCGCCGCAAACCAGCACGTTAGAACGAAACATAGGTTATTTCCTCCTTCTTATTTCGCGCCGATGGCATTGGCGCCAATGGTATACTCTGTGACCACATTGCCGTTGACCAGGTGGTCATTGACCACCCGCACAGCCTTTTCCGCGGTCATCTTCACATAGGTGACCTTCTCCTGGCCCGGGGTGACGATTTCCACCACAGGCTCATACTGGCAGATGCCGATGCAGCCGGTCTGGGTGACCATAATGTCCCGCAGGCCCCGCTTTGCCACTTCCTCCACAAAGGCGTTGAGCACCGGCCGGGCCCCGGCGGCAATGCCGCAGGTGGCCATGCCTACCAGGACCCGGGTCTCGGCCTCAGCGTTCTCCCGGAGGTTCACAGAGGCGCGGGCCTTATCGCGGATGGCCTGCAGTTCAGCTAATGATTTCATATGATTCGTTGCTCCTTTCAAATATTATCATGGAACGTAAATATCATGGAACAGTATTGCTTTGATATTGAAGTTCCGCGTGGGCTTTGGCGTGGCTTTATCACTATTTTCTGTGAAAACAGTGATGTTTGCTCACTTCGCTCGCTTTGTCTGACGACTTGTTTGGCTCTGGCGCGCAAGACCTCGGGGCTCTGCCCCGAACCCTGCCAGGGGCCTGACGCCCCTGGACCGCGCATCCCGTCTTTAGGCGCTGCTGGGAGAAAGCTCCTGCCTCGGGCCGTCAGGTTTCTGCTCCGCCCAAGAGCTCAGCGGTATTCTCCGCCAGGTACTCATTCACCCACTGGGTCACGTCCGGGGCGTTCAGGGGCACATCCTCTCCCAAAACCTCCCGCAGTTCCAGGGTGCGCAGGGCGAACTCCCGCTCTTCCCCATTTTCCAGCCGCAGCTTGCGGGTAAAGACAAAGTCCAAGTCCGGGTTCATCAGCACCAGCATACTGACAGTGCCGTTGATGTCCCCCAGGGGAATCATATCCACACTGGAGGGCTTGAACACCGCCGCGGTGGTGGTGCCCTCCCCCAGCACAGAGTGGATGGAGAAACTGCCTCCGGTCATCTCTGCTTCCATCTTGAACAGGGGCACGCCCAGGCCAACGCTGCGGGTAGTCCGGGTGGTAAAGAATGGGTCCGTCACATGCTCCACCTGCTCCGGGCTCATGCCCTTTCCGTTGTCGCTGATAGAGATAGAGAGGGTGTCCGCGCCCAAATCCTCCTCCACCGCCACGGTGACAAGGGACGCCCCGGCGGAGATGGAGTTCTGGGCCAAGTCCATCACATTCAGGGAAAGCTCCCGCATACCGGCTTATACCCTGTACTTCTCGAGAATGCCGTCCACGTCCTCCGGCTCCAGGCGGCCGTATACGTCCTCGTTAATCATAATGACCGGGGCCAGGCCGCAGGCGCCGATGCACCGGCAGGCTGTCAGGGAGAACAGCCCGTCCTCTGTGCACTCCTCAGGCCCAATGCCCAGCACCTGGCTGATGCGGTCCAGCACCTTGTCAGAGCCCTTTACATAGCAGGCAGTGCCCAGGCACACGGAAATATGGTTTACCCCCTTGGGGGTCAGGCTGAACTGGGAGTAGAAGGTGGAAACCCCATAGACCTCTTCCAAAGAGACCTCCAGTCCGTCCGCAATCTTCTTCTGGACTTCCAGCGGCAGATAGCCATAGATTTCCTGGGCCTCGTGCAGGGCGGGCATCACCGCGCCGGGCTGGCCCTTGAGATTTTCTATCACCGCGTCGAGCTTCTGAGCCTGCTCCGCAGTGTCATGGAAGGGCAGGCTGCTGATACGTTTTTGCATAAATCGACCATCTTCCTTTCTTCATGCATGGAATACACTAAATATAACAAAATAACCGGGACTTATAATTCCTAAAAAGAACCAAACACAAAACTTCAACAATTTCCATCATGCCGTATCGATACAACTGGTAATAGTTACCATAATATCGATATTTCGTGTTCTATAGCATCGTCCCGGAGGCTCCGCTTCGGATGGCGGCCAGCACCGCGGCAGCGCTTTTTTCCGGCAGGGCAATTTTCAGCGCCTGAGATTCGGCCAAGGTATCCAAGTAGTGGCTATCCGAGTCCCGGACAATGCCCATGGATTTCAGCTCAGGATATTGTGCCGTCAGGGCCTCCAAATCGCATTCCCTTGTGACCTCAGCCACAGTATACCCCCCCTCCGGGGGGATGCTGCCCAAAGACGCGATGACGCTGTAGGAGTCCCGGTTCACATGGGCCGGGAAAGCCGTGCCCCCGTACTGCTCGCACAGGGCCTTTACCTCGTCCGCCCCCACAAAGGAGGCCACCAACAACAAATCCTCCAAGGTGCCGGTAAGCTGGTCGTTCCCGTCCAGAATCCGCTGCTCGCCGAATATCTCCGCCTTGTTCTTGATATGGGGCATACTGTTATATATGTAGCTGTCAAAGTCCATAGCACCCTCTAAGGTCTCAAACAGGCAGACCACATGGGCCTCCTCGGCGGTGCAAAGCTCCATGCCGGGGATGGCCAGGATGCCTGCCTCCTCCGCTGCCTTCAGCACAGCGGGGGCGTTTTTGCAGGTGTTGTGGTCCGTGATGGCGATAATGTCCAGGCCCATCACAGCCGCCATGCCCACCAGGTTGTTGGGGGTCATCTCGTTGTCCCCGCAGGGGGACAGGCAGGAGTGGATGTGGAGGTCATAAGTATAGGCCGTCATTTCAGCATCTCATGGACCTGCACAGCCGTGTCGTACAGGTTTGGGGAACAGCTGTAGACCGGGATGCCCTGCATGTCCGCCCGCTTCTGGGCGTCCGCGTCCAGGGCAGAATCCTCGCACAGCACAATGCAGCTGGTGTCCGCCAAAGCGGCCACGGCAATGGCGTTCAGGTTGCCCATCACGGTCAGCCACACATTGCCCGCCTGGGCCCTGCCCATCACCCAGCTGAGCAAATCACCCACATAGCAGCCGTCCACCTCATTGTCCTGGCCCTCTTCCCCAGCCAGCAGCTTCCAGCCGCAGGCCTCGGCCATCTCCTTCACGGTCATGGTTTCTCCTCCTTTTGTTCCGTATCTTCCCCGGGGTTCCCGCCAGGGTACCAGCCCAGGCCGTCCTCCAGCTGGCTGAGGGTGCTGGCCACCTTCTGCATCTGCTTGCGGTACACAAACACGCAGTCCGCCTTTTTGCAGGCCCTCTTCACCACGTCCTCGGCAAAGGCCCGGCAGGTGGGGGCCCCGCAGGCGCCGCAGTCCAGGCCGGGAAGCTCCTCCTCCAGGGTGTTGATTTCCACCATCATCTCCATGGCCCGCTTCAAGTCTGAGGAAAGGGTCATCACGTTGGAAAACTCCAGCTCCCCCTCCCACTCCATCTCTGTGGGCACAGGCCCCCCGGCCAGATGATTCTGGCTGACAGGCAGATACTTGCGCAGCCTCTGGATGCGGGCCTTGGCCACGTAGGGGTTCTCTACGCACAGCACGCCGCCCACGCAGCCTCCGGCGCAGGCGTTCAGCTCAATAAAGTCCAGGTCGCCGATGCGCTCGTCCTCAATCTCCTCCAGCACCCGAATCACGTTCTCAATGCCGTCAGCGGCTAAGTACTTCTCGTTAAGCAGGGCCGCAGACTCGCCCCCGCTGGTGGACCAGCCCACGCCGATGATGCCCGAGTTGGCAATGGGCTCCACGCTCTCCAGCCTATCCATGGCGTGGCTGAGGGTGGGGAACACCTCGCTGATGGCAATGGCCCCATCCACCTGGGATTTCTCCATGCCCAGGGGCATTTTCATGTCCGTCACCTTGGCCGGGCAGGGGGTGATGAAAAAGCAGCCAATGTCCTTTTCCGCAAGGCCGGTCTTCTCCATGGCCTCCCGCTTGGCCATAATGGCCGCGGTCTCCATGGGGGACTTGAGGGGCAGCACATGCCCGCACAAATCCGGGAACCGCACCCGAATCAGCCGCACCACCGCCGGGCAGGCAGAGCTGATAATGGGCCGGGGCAAATCCGTCATCAGCTCAGAGTTATACATCATCTTCCTGGTGGCCTCGCTGACCAGCTCCGCTGCCCGGGAGACCTCATATACCTGGTCAAAGCCCATTTTGGTCAGGCCGGTCAGCACATAGTCGATATCGTCCAGATTGTTGAACTGCCCGTAGAGCGAGGGCGCGGGCAGGGCAATCTTGTATTGGAAGCGGCCCAGGGCCTCCATATGGGTAAACCGGGCCCGCTTGGCATGGTGGGGACAGATGCGGATGCACTCGCCGCAGTCAATGCAGCGCTCAGGCGCAATAGAGGCCTTACCGTTTCGGATGCGGATGGCCTCAGTGGGGCAGCGCTTGACGCAGTTGGTGCAGCCCATGCACTTGTCCTCTTTCAAAACAACAGAATGGTAAAACTCTGCCATGGCTGTGATATACCTCCTTCTCCCCGGCCACAGGGGGCCGGGAAGCAGACTTTCGCTCTCGCCCGTCAGCTCTTCCTTCCAGGGCGGACGGTCATCTTTACGGTGGTGCCCACCCCCACGGTGGAGTCGATGGTCATCTCATCCGTATACTTTTTCATGTTGGGCAGGCCCATGCCCGCCCCAAAGCCCAAGGCCCGCACATTGTCCGGGGCAGTGGACCAGCCGGCCTGCATGGCCTGCTCCACGTCCGGGATGCCCGGGCCCTGGTCCACAAGGGCAATGTCCACCCGGTCCGGGTCCACGTCCACCACGGCCTCGCCGCCGCCGCCGTGGATGACCAGGTTGATTTCCCCCTCATACATGGCGATGGCCACCCGGCGGATGGCGTCCGGCTCATAGCCCAGCTTTTTCAGCTTATGCTTCACATCGCCGGAGGCCTCCCCTGCCCGGGTGAAGTCGTCGCCCGGGACCTGATACTCAAGATGCAGCATGCTCATTGGATGTCGCAGCCCCCTCTCAGCCCATTCTCAAACAGCAGCCCGCAGGCAGTGAACATCCGGTAAGGGGTGGAGAGGACGGTCATGTCCTTCATCTCCGCCAAATCCAGCACCTGCTGGTTCACGGGCTTGCCCCGCACAAAGATGATGCAGTGCATATCCATCATCTCCGCCGTGCGCACCACCTGGGGGTTCATCAGCCCTGTCAGCAGCACGGACTGGTCTTTGACAAAGGCCAGCACATCGCTCATCATGTCGCTGCCGCAGGCGGTTTTGACCTCCTGCTCCATGTCGCCCTCAATGAGAACCTGGCATTTCAGAATGTTGACAATGTCTTTTACTTGCATAGTTCTGCCTCCAATTCTAATGAAGATAAGCAGTCCATTCGGCCCGCTTGCGGGCAGTATGTTCCCTGCCTCTTATTATATCATATATGGGAAGGCAAGTGCAAATATTTTATGAAATTCGCCGCATTTTTCCATCCAAAGGCTTTGGGCGCGGTTTCCCCTTGCATTTTCAGGCGGTTCGGGCTATAATGAAGAAGAAAATTCTTTATCATGCTAAATCAACTATGATTGGGAGGTTTAATCTATGCCACGTGTGTATAACTTTTCCGCCGGTCCCTCCATGCTGCCGGAGAGCGTGCTGCAAAAAGCAGCGGCTGAGGTCATGGACTATAACGGCTCCGGCCAGTCCGTGATGGAGATGTCCCACCGCTCCCCGGTGTATGACGAAATCATCAAAAGCGCCCAAAGCCTGCTCCGGGAAGTGATGGGGATTCCCGACAACTACCAGGTGCTGTTTCTGCAGGGGGGCGCTTCCAGCCAGTTCGCCGCCGTGGCCATGAACCTGATGACCAAATCCCGCAAGGCGGACTATGTGCTGTCCGGGCAGTTTTCCACCAAGGCTTTCCAGGAGGGCTCCCGGTACGGCGACTGCAAGGCCGTGGCCTCCTCGAAGGAGGAGAACTTCTCCCGCATCCCGGACCTGGACGAGAGCGAGTTCCGGCCTGACGCGGACTATTTCCATATCTGCCTGAACAACACCATCTACGGCACAGCCTGGCATACCCTGCCCAACACCGGCAATGTGCCCCTGGTGGCGGATATCTCCTCCTGCATTCTCAGCAGGCCCATTGACGTGAGCAAGTTCGGCCTGCTCTATGCAGGGGCCCAGAAGAACGTGGCCCCTGCCGGCCTGACCATTGTGATTGTCCGGGAGGATTTGATTGGCGAGCCCCAGGAGGGCACGCCCACCATGTTCAATTACGGGGTCATGGCCAAGAACGACTCCATGTACAACACTCCGCCCTGCTGGTCCATCTACATCTGCAAGCTGGTGCTGGAATGGATAAAGAATGAAATCGGCGGGCTCCCGGCCATGGAGGCCCGGAACGTGAAAAAGGCCCAGGTGCTGTATGATTTCCTGGATAATTCCAAACTGTTCAAGCCCTGCGCGGAGAAGGAGAGCCGCTCCATTATGAACGTGACCTTTGTTACCGGCGACAAGGAGCTGGACGCCAAGTTCGTGAAGGAAGCCACAGCCGCTGGGTTCGTGAATTTGAAGGGCCACCGGAGTGTGGGCGGAATGCGGGCATCCATATATAATGCTATGCCGCCGGAGGGGATTGATAAGCTGGTGGCGTTTATGACGGAGTTTGAGAAGCAGAACGGGTGAGAGGAAGTAAACATCGCGCAAAGCGCGGGCGGTGAACATAACGGAAAGAGCACAGTAAGGAGCGCGGGCGGAAAGTTTTTGAGGGGTTCAGGGGGACTTTTTTCAAAAAGTCTCCCTGGCAGGGTGTGGGACAGCGTCCCACGACCTTGCCCTTAAATCGCGTG
>CAJTXF010000022.1:25669-34068 GCA_910580045.1 uncultured Eubacteriales bacterium | reverse complement strand
CTAAAAATTCGCATAAAAATAGGGCCAATCTCAAATGAAATTGGCCCGCAAAAAATTATTCTATTGTAATTGGCTTATGGTCTGATAGAGCGCCCGTATATGCTCCATCCATCGCCCACGGTCAGCAGTGTCTTTCCACCTGGCTATCAGGTCATGAGCCGGGTTCTGTGCCTTGTGGAGTACCCGCAGAAGTGCTGCCGTGTCCTCCGGCGTGAGTACCAGCCGCCGGATTTCATGCTCCACGTACTCCATGCGGAAGACGTCCAGCACTGACAGATAAACTTTACCGGTCTGGAAGAACTCCGCCACGCACTCTGCCAGCAGAATCCGCACAGAATCGAAGTAGATGGGGTAGAGATAACGCAGTTCTGGCTGGCACAGACCGGGGGCTATTTTCCACTTCCCATGGCTCAATTTCTTGACAAGATACTCTTTTAAGGTTACAATGGATTCGGATATAGCAAGCCCATGGTAAGCGGTATTTTCTAACTGCCGCTCTGCCAAAACTTCTAGCATATCCTGACCAAAAGCGGTATCTTTCACGTTGACTGTTCTAGCTCTTGTGGTCATTTGGTACGGCTCCTTTCTGCTGGGATTTCCAGTTTTTTAGTAGTGAGAGGATGACTTCCTCCATCTGCTGTTGGGTGTAGTCTTTGGGGAAATATTGGCTCAAATACTCCTTTTTAAGGGTAATCTTTACCGGCGGGGGCTTTTTGTCGGACAGGATGTCAATAATCAGGCTCGTGGTCAGGTCTGTTCGCCCACCGTATTCCCTTATCTTTTTCGCCTGCTCTATGGACGGCGCTCCGAAAGACTTGTTCTCCATCACGTCATACAGCAGTTCTTGCTCGTCTTGGGTAAGGTAGGAAACCTCCACGGCTGGGCGTAAAGGGAACTTTTCCTGGTCAACTAACGCAAGCAAAACTGGAACAAGTTCAGTTAGCCGGATAAAGCGTTGGATTTGAGACTTACTATCCGGCGAGTTTTCAGCTAAGATGTCTCTCGATTTTCCATCTATAGAATGGGGCCCCACTGGGGCACCATTTTTGCGTGGCCTGCCCGCCTTACGTTTCATTGCCTCCAGTTTCATCCGATAGGCAAAAGCCTTTTCGCTGGGCAGAATCTTTTCCCTCTGCAAATTGCTGTCTACCATGATAATGGTAGCCTCGTCATTGTCCATCTCCCGGACGATAACCGGCATGGTTTCTTTTCCCGCCAGTTCACTGGCCCTCTTGCGACGGTGGCCCGCTACAATCTCATAGCCGCCCTCCGGCCTGGGCCGGACAATTCCCGGCACCAGAACGCCGTATTGGACCACGCTCTCGGACATTTCCCGCATCTTTTCATCGTCCACCACATGAAAGGGGTGGTCCTTGAACGGATGCAGTTCTGTCAGCGGGATTTCTTGAATCTGGTCGCCAGCAGCTTGGGCTACAGCCCCGCCAAACAGTGCGTCCAGGCTGGTCATTTGGATTTTTGCCGCGCTCCCTTTCATGACGCTACCTCCAAGGTCAGGGCCTCATATGCCGCTGATACCTTGCCGGACGGGTCATGTAGATAGATGCTTTTGCCCTCGGCGCTGGTTTCAGCCGCGCGGATGGAGCGGGGAATGATGGTGTCGAAAATTCTTAGCTGGTTGCCGTATGTACCCCGCAGCAGTTCCACGATTCCCTGCGAATAGGTGGTTCTCATATCAGCCATAGTGATAAGGATGCCGCTGATTGTGAGAGTGGGGTTAATCTGCCGTTTCACTCTCCCGATTGTTCCCATGAGCTGTTCCATGCCTTTCAATGACAAGAAGTGGGCCTGCATGGGTATCAGGACTTCATCTGACGCAGACAGGGCATTGATGGTAAGCATACCCAACGAAGGGCAGCAGTCCAGGATAATCACGTCGTACTGGTCGCGGACGGTGTTTAGGTATTCCCGAAGGATGGTTTCTCGGCTCATAATGTTCACCAGTGTGACCTCCATGGCGGCTAGGTCGATGTTGGCGGGGAGCAGGTCTATCCCTTCTTCCTGGTGGAGAATTCCCTCGCCGGTTTCCAGTGGCTTGTCCTCTATGACCTTGCCCAGTACAGTGGCAAGGGTTTCTTCCAGTTGGTCCGGGTGCTGGTAGCCCAGACTGGCGGTCAGGGAGCCTTGCGCGTCCACGTCCACCAGCAGGACGCGCTTGCCCTGGCGGGCTAGGCCAATGCCTAAGTTTACGGCAGTGACGGTCTTGCCAACCCCGCCCTTTTGGTTGCAGATTGCGATAATTTTTCCTTTTTTCTCCATTTTTAACCTCCTGTGCCGTTTTGTAGCATAATATTAGGACTAAACCAGCGCCCGCCTTGCTGTTAAGGCTTGCTTGATTTAGTCCTATTTTATCATAGCCATCAATATAGACATCGACCTCATTCCAGCCGCGCTGCCTGACATAGTTTTGAAGCAGCAACTTCTGGTTCTCAATGCTGACCGATTCCCCATCACGTTCATCGTCGTTACTTAACCGGCAGTAGATGCCCACGTTGTATGTTGTATCCATCATCTTTCTTTTACCTCCCGACCATCTCAGAATCCATACCTCGTGCGGCAAAATGGCTCCGCAGGTTTTACCCTGCATGAATATCTTACCGGAGAATCCACCGCCGCGCAATGATACGGCAGGCCGCGAGGCTTTCTGTTATTTGGAACCGCTGGCAGCTGGAATGGCTTCCGACATGGCGCGTCTGACTGCCAGCTGTTCCAGCGTCTTTCCCAGGTCCTTTTCTCCCGAAAAAAAGCTGGTGACACGATAAATGGTTTTCCCGATCCGCACCTCTTTGTAGGAGCTTGTCGGGGTTGTCTGTTTGGTCATAAAGACGCACCTCCGTTCAAAAATTGTTTTTGCTCTATGGTTAAAAAGCAGCCGTATCGAAAGATAAGGGCGGCGGTTGCCGCTGGATACCGTCCGGTACGGCTGCTGCAAGGATGTCCGCAACCTCCGGCGTTACCAGTCTTGCGTCCATGCCTTGGTTGAGGTCGATTCTGTACCCGCTGCCAATTAGTCCCGCTAACTGCTCAACGCCGTAATCACAGGCCAGGATGTTGTTGTCCATGAGCACCAGCTTGTCCGTGTCTTGGCGCACCAAATCCTGCCATGCCCGGTAAGGCCGGATGTTCCCCTCCTTCTTCGGCACTATGCACCAGCGGCACCGGTTCGGACAGCCACGGGTCAGATAGCCTATGGCATAGTCGCAGGCTGGATAGATAGAAATCCCTCCTTCGGTAATCAACAAACCCTTTCCCATATCCCCGGACAAGGCCGGGAACATGGGAAAAGGCTGCGGTTTCCCGCAGACCTTTCAGTTGCTCCTTAACAGCTATCACCGCCAATCTGCCGTTTCTCTGCGAATATTCGCAGGTCACAAGGGTCAGGAGCTTGTCCCCAAAGACAGGCTCCCGCCCGGTAACGTAAAGCCTCCTTTCCCCAAGATTTTCCACCAGGGTGTTGAAAGAATCAACGCCCATATTGATTTGATCGAACAAACTCCACTCACCGTCCACATAACTGCCAGCCGCCCGGACTACTTCCGTCACTTGGTAGGTTTCAGCGCACAGTTCTGTTTCCAGAATAATCTCGGGATGGGCGGCGCAGTAATCCTCGTCCACATAGTTCAGCAGCGCGGAAAACATACTGCCGTCATTCATGTGGTGTCCGTAGATAATAAGGTTATCGGAAGCGTCCAGGCTGCACCGTTCGTCCAGGAAGGGCAGGCCGTAGTCGGTGTAATTTCCCTCAAAATCGTGTTTGAGGTAGAAATCACCATTCTGCATAACCGGGAAGTCTATGGACGTGCCAGGGATGGACACCCAGCCCACGCAGTCCGGGTTCTTCTCCTTCAACAAATTGAAATCATGTAAAATGGGGTCGCCGGGACTTGTCGTGTCAACTTGTGGAGCTGCCGAGAGTTCCGTCACGGGTTTCAGCTCTCCTTTCAAATCCGTGACGGTTCCCCTAACGGCCATTTTCCGCAGCTCCACAATTTTTGTTTCCTGCAAGTCAACAGCCACATATTTACAAGCTATTGTGAACTTGCTTTCCAGCCCAGCCGGAATTTCGGTGGCGATCTTCTCGCTGGAATAGCCGTCCGGCAGTTCCATGGGAACTGCCACAAACTCCGCGACCGGCACATTCTGAATGATGGCAGTCCCATCCGCGCCGGTCTTGCCAACATAAAGCGCGTTGGCCTTGGTGTAAGGGTCGGCGCGCTTTTCATCGGCGGCTTTCTGGTCTTTGATCTGAGCCAGGGTTTCGCTGATGTCAGTGCTGCCGCTCTCGCTTTCCTTTTTGGGCTCCGGCAGAGGGGCCTCTCCCGGTTCAAACAGGCCCACCGTCACACCGGGAACCGGCTGGCCGTCATTGTCCGCCACGGTCAGGGTCAAGTCGCGCTGATTGGCAACAAAATGGAATGTAAGATAGGCGCTCCCGCTGCCCGCCAGCTCTATGGCCTGCGGCTCCGGCAGGTCAAAGCCTTTCACACTTTTGGGCGTGACGGTGTACTTGCCAGCCGGAATCTCAGTGACGATTTTTCCATCCGCGCCAGTCTTGAAGTCTTTGCTGAACTTGCCGCCCCCGGCCTTTGTCCCGCTGACTTCTAAAGAGAACGCCTGCCCGGTTTTGTCGGAGGTGCAGACAATGGTAAGCTGCCCATCGGGTATAGGCGTAGGGGAGGGGACAGCCGTGGGCTTTGGGGTCGATGTGGGCTTGGGCGCAGCGGTGGGTGCCGGAGTAGGCGTGGCTTTCGGCGCAGCCGTTGCGGTGGGCGTGGGTTTCATCGCATTGCCGGATGTCCCGCCCTGATTGATGGATGGCGTAGGAACCGGTGTAGGGTCAGGCTCCCGCTCTGTCAGATACTGTGTGTAGCTGCGCCCGGATTTCTCAGCCAGCTTGTAGGTAATATGCACAGCGCCGCATATCTGCGCGGTATTTTTCAGGTGATTCAGCTCCTCTTGGGCGGCTTGCAGGGTGACGTACTCAAAGGTCTTCGTTTCGCCCTTTTTGCCCAGCGCCGCGCCGAAATTCTCATACTCTACGGTAACGCCGCCGATCTGCTTTTCCTGGCTGGCAGTCAGTTCCACATCCGGCGAGAACTTCCCGGCAATCAAAACCTCGTTTTCCCCAGCCACGATCTTCTTGCCCTCAGTGGTGCGTATCTCCTTATCACCGCCGGAGATTTCCAGGCCGGTGACGGAGAATTTCACGCCGTTCGCTGCATTGTACCCTTTGGGGGTGGATGCTTGGCGCAGCTCATAATCGCCGGGATCCAAGCTACCCACGGTAATCTGTCCGGCCTTATCCGTAGTCAAACCGGATTTCACCACAGAAGTTCCTTTATATAAGGTATAGGCGGCATTGCTGACCGGCTTTAGAGTACGGCTGTTCTTGACCGTCAAGGTCACGCTGCCCTTTGCCGGGGCCACGTCCACCGGGTCATACACGGCAAGGCCCAGCTTCTTGTCCACAGTTTCCGCGCCGCATACCACCTTAACGGCCTGTTCGGTGGAGCTATAGAGGGAATCAAATTTCAGCGTATTTTTCTGAAAAGAAAGAGTAAAGGCGGGGTCATCCCCCGCCTCCACTTCGCTGATTTCTTTGTCCATGGCAAACTCGCCGGAGAATGTCTCCCCAGGCGTTTCCCGGTAGAAAACCCGGTCGGGGATGGGCAGGTCTGTGACCACTACCGCCCCAGCCGGGAGCGCGCCTGCAAATACAAAGGCCGCTGCCAGAACGACAGCGGCCAGTTGATTCAGTTTCTTCATACTGTTCTCCTTATGCGCGGCGGTGTTTCAGCAGATACCAGATCAGCCGCCCAGCGCAGGCCAGCATGAGCAGGGCCGCGCCGCCAATCAGCCAGGGGCTGGGCCGGGTATCGCCGGTCTTGGGTACGTTGTTGTAGGGTGTGGCAGGAATTTTTTCGTTCTCTGCGGTAACTTCTTTCAGGCTATTCTCGCCGCCGATCTCAAATTTGTGCTCAGTATCGTCCAGCTTATAGCCCTCGGGGGCGTAGACTTCCTGATATACATATTTTCCAAAAGGCAAATTCTCAAAGACGATTACGCCGTCCTTATTGGTCTTGCCCTCGGCTACCACCTGCCCATTCTCGTCCTTGACACAGAATGTCGCGCCCTCCAAAGGCTTGTCAGTGCCATTTTCCACCTTGAGGATTCGCAAAGAGCCAGTCTGTTTTTTGTTGACAAACCCGGCCTCCTTGTCAGCCGTGTTGGTGACTTCCACACGCTCGCCGTCCTCAGTCAGCTTGAAATAGTAATATCCATCATCGGCGGTAAAGCCCTCGGGTGCCTTTTCTTCATGGAGGAAATAACTGCCTACCGGCAGGTCGGAAAGGGAGTAGGATTCCTCTGCATACTCCAGCTTGCCGAACAGGGTGTCAGTTTCCGGGTCAAACTCGGCGTTGCCGTCCACGTCCGCATAGACCGCGAACTCCGCGCCGGGGAGGTTGGCGTCAGGCGCGCCCTCGGCGGTCTTAACGATATAGACAAAGCCGCGTTTGAGTTTGTTATGGAACTCCACCTCCGCAGGTTCCTCGCCGGAAGTGATGGTCACGGTTTTGCCCGCCTCGATGATGTACTTGGCGGTCACATCGTTCTCCACCTCGGTGACGGTGTACTCGCCGGGGACTAAATCCTGCACATAAATCTGGCCCTGCTTGTCGGTGACGAAGGTTTCCTCATAGCCCTCGCCAGCAACGATAAAGGAGATACCCTCCACAAAATCGTCCTCTGAGGTCTTGCGGATCAGCAGTCCGCCCTTGCGCCGGATGATGATGGTCTGGTCCTCGTCCTCCAAATCGGCGTGGACGGCAACCTCGATGTTCTCATGATACAGGCTCTCAAATACCACGATGGTCTTTCCAGCCAGAGCGGAAGCTGGGAAGGTAAAGGGGATTTCCACAGTGCCGGTGGGCTGTTCCGGAATAAAAATGCTCTCGGCGGTAACTTCCTTACCGTCTGCCAGCAGCTTCTCCCCAGTGCCTTTGTCCATAAGAACGCCCTTGACCTGATAGGTCTTTCCGGGTATCAGGTTGCGATAGGTAACGGTATCGGTCAGGGTGATAGTTTCCAGAGGGTCAACCTCTTTTTCGCCGTCCACGGTGGCCTTGGTCTTGATTTCGGGACCGTCAAACTCTACGGTCTGGTCCACATCGTCAATATCCGCATGAACGGCAATCTCTTTGTCCTCATGGTAAAGAGTTTCAAAGACCACCACAGACTTCCCGGCCAGGGCGGAAGAATCGAAGGTAAAGATAATTTCCTCGGTTCCGGAAGCGGTTTCGGGGGTAAACTCCTTCTCAGCGGTGACTTCTTTGCCGTCCACCAGCAGCTTGCCGCCTGTGCTCTTGTCCATAAGAACGCCGGACAGCTTGTAAGTCTTGCCGGGGGTCAATCCACTGTAGGAAACGGTGTCGGTGATAGTAACTTCGCCCACAGGTTCAGCCTTTTTCTCACCATTGACGGTGGCAGTGGTTTTGATTTCCGGTTTCTCGCTGAAGGTAACAGTCTGGTCCTTATCTTCAATATCAGCGTGGGTGCAGACTTCCAGCTTGTCCCGGTACAGAGTTTCAAAGGCAACCACCGTCTTTCCAGCCAGGGCGGATGCGTCAAAGGTAAAGGGAATGTCAATGGTCCCCTCAGCTTTACTCGCCCGGAAGGTGGCCTCGGCGGTGATTTCCTTGCCATCCACCGTCAGAGGTTTGCCAGTGCCCTTGTCCATGAGCACACCCTTGACCGTATACTCCTTGCCGGGAATCAGGCCGGAATATTTTACCGTATCAATAATGGTGATTTCGCCCACCGGCTCGGCGGTATGCTCCCCATTGGCGGTGGCAGTGGTGCCTATCTTCGGCTCAGTGAACTCTACGGTCTGGCCCTCGTCCTCGATATCCGCATGGCTGCCCAGCTCGATCACCGTGCTGTCCCGGCTGATGAAAATGTTGGGGACCGTCACCAGGGCATAGCCCTTGTTGCCCTCGCAGCGCAGCTCCTCCAACGTATAGTAGTCATATGGCAGGGCGCAGAGGCCATCTTGTGTCTCCACCATCCAGCCTTGTCCGGGGGGTATTTCAGCCGGAGAGACACCAGCTCATTCTTGCAGAAAAAGGACTTGCCGCCGCCCGTCATGCCCAGCACAAAACCGTTTCCGGAGGACTTTGCCAGACGGTCAACCACTACCAGATTTCTTGTGACCGCGTTCTGTCCGTACAGTACCCCGGATGAATCGCAAATCTCCTGGGCGGAGAACGGCACGAAAGCCGCCAGGGTCTCAGTGGTGAGGCTGCGGTCCATGGAGATACGGTCCAGGCCATAGGGCAGGACCGTGTTGAGCGCGTCAAGCTGCTGCTCGGTGCAGATATTGA
>CAJTXF010000022.1:0-25663 GCA_910580045.1 uncultured Eubacteriales bacterium | reverse complement strand
CAGGCCATAGGGCAGGACCGTGTTGAGCGCGTCAAGCTGCTGCTCGGTGCAGATATTAAACTCGCAGTTTTTGCCCCTGGTGACATTGCGGATAAGCTCCGTGTCGGAATCAAGCTGCTCCAGGGAATCCGCCATATGGGCCAGGGTGACAGTTGCCACCACCAGCCCCAAGTCTTTCTGAATAATGTCATTCAGGCTGTCCGTGATAGCGTCCCTGTCCTTGCGGAAGTTATAGGGCTCCGGGCTGGCTATCTGCATCCGTTGGAGCTGTTTTTGCTGAAATCGCATGGAATTGGCCTCCAGGGAATCCAGCTTTTGGGTGTAGTATTTCACAGCCTCCTCCGTGGGCACAGGCAGGAAGTTCACGGAAAGAATCATCTCTGTGTCCAGGTTGATAAGCTCCTTGACCGTATCATCGTAAATCCAACTAGCGTACTCAGTCATAGCCAGTACACGGACGTAGCGTGAGCCGATTTTGAAGTAGTCGGGGGCGGGCAGAAAACTCATGGGGGCAATGCTGTCCTTAAAGCTGTGCTTTTTGCGCCGCTTGTCCTCAAAGTCAAAGTGCCAGTAGTTTTCATCGCCGGGACGGTAGAAGTCGTGGAGGATGCGCAGCCGCCCGGACAGGTCAACCGGGGCCAGCTTGGAGCCCATGTTGGCAAAGCCCAGGGCCAGTTCTGTGCCCACTCTGTCAAAGTGTATCCCGGCCTCTTTGGGCGTGGACTTGCTGACAGAGGCGGTAAAGTACCGCTCCTGAATGATGCCGGTGCCCCGCCCGGCCTGGCTTTCCAGAATCCCATTCATTTCCCCGCGCAGCTCGTCCAGGCCGTCCCCGGCAGTCGGGTATTGCAGCCGTTCCAGCAGTTCCCGGTTGATGTGCCGGTTGATAATGGTGATTTGGGACATCTCGCCGGGGGTGCAGCCCTTAGCCAGCGCCCGCATATCCCGGATGATGCCCTCTTTCTCCGATTGACCGGCTATCTGGTAGTTGATATCCGAGAAACGGTAGGTCCTGGAATAGATGCTGCCATTGGAGAGGAACATCCCGTCCGGGTACACGGTGTCCACGGGAATCAAATCCTGGGTGGAGCGGGGACGCTTGAAGTAGTTCTTTTCCCGGTGCCGGGCTTTCATCTTCTTTTCGCTTTGGAGCATTTCATCACCTTTCCTTTCTTGGTAGAGTTTGTCTGTACGGCTTGCCGGAGCGGGTTGTCGGGCCGGAAAAAGAGGGGCCTGTTCAGCACCAGCCGGGAGCGGATGTAAACCCCTACCATGCGCTCAAAGGGCATCCCATGCCAGCGCACAAACCCAAAGGCCCCAAAGGGCACAGCCGCTGCCACGCACAGCCAGCTCACGGCCTCCATGGACATCCTGCGGCTGCATAGCAGGTACACCCCCAGGGCAGCGGCCCCGGCCAAAGCGGAGAAAATAAGCTGCCGGAGGGTCATACCGAAGTAGACCACCTCCTTGTACTCCCGCACATCCTGATTCGACTTGATTTGCATACTTTTTGCCAATTTATTTCACCCCTTTATATTCCAAATATACGGTGGGTCACTTGGTCGGCTCCCTTGATGATGCCCAGCAGCAGGAGCATATTGAAAATCAGGCTGTACATATAGGCCATTTCTTCCGCTGCGTCCCCAATCCAGCTAAAGATACCCAGCCCGGAAAAGTCTATGACTGGGGACTGACAGTAGGCCGAAAACACAATTAGGGAGAGCCCCACGGTCAGGCCCTCCAAGCTCACCCCGGCAAAGGACTTTAGGAAGTTCTGCCCAATGGAGTGGGTGGATTCCGAGCCGAAGGTTGCCAGGGGGAGAGGGGACAGTGCCGCGAATAAATATATCTTAAAAAATCTCCCGATTACTGTCAGCAGCAGGGTCACAGAAAGCACCACTGCCACGATAAAGCCAATCAGCCCCAGCAGGAGCGAGGGGATCTGCGACAGGGGATTGATAACCGCCATAAGGTTTGTTATAATTTTGAGTATGCCGGTATCGTCAAAGTTGGGGGCCGTAACGCCTGCCCACATATTCCCGTCCGTCAGGCCGCTGGTGGTGAATACCTTGGTAATGAGCGCCCCGGTGATGGCAAATATCCCATTTACCAGTTTCCAGGCCACGCCTATGGCGTACTTGGAAAGGATGAACCGGACAAACAGCTTAAAGACGTGCTCCGGGCGTTTCAGCTCCACATAGGAACCGGCGGTGCGTACCACGTTCCAGAGGGTGAGAATCACCAGCAGGGCGTAGGAGAACGCCTGCAAGCCGTTGTTGATGTTCTCCATAGTCAGCGCCACGTTGGGGGCAAAGGCAGTCAGGTCGTGGGTCAGGAAGTTGTAGCTTGTTTCTGTGGCAAAGCCAAAGAGGTCAAGAATCGATTGTATGAACATATTCCTTTTTCCTTTCTAGGACGAAACGCTTTGCTGTGCAAAACTTGGTGCGCAGAACCCCGTTTTTACGTTTGAAGGGCAGTGAGAATTTCCGGCGAGAAGAAAATAAGGATAGCCCCGCCAATGCACATCAGCCCTTGGATGCGCTGGCTGGGGTCGTGGCCGGAGAAGGACATACCCACCTGCAAAATCCCATAGATGCAGAGGATGCCGCCGATCACCTTGACCAGCCCGGTAATCAGCTCGTTGAGATTGGTGAGCATGGTGTCCACCTCTGTCACACCAGTGGCGGATAAGGCTCGAATCGCCAGCGCGTCCGCCCCCGCTGCCTGGGCCGGGATAAGGTTGCAGCTCATAAGCACCATAACGACGGCGAATACCGCCAACAGCTTTCTCATTTTCAGAAAGACTTTCCTTGTTTTCTGATTCATGGAATCATTCCTTTCGTTAAAAAATGGCAGGAGCGGCACATCTGTACCGCTCCTACTTGGATTCATTATCGTCAATAAAAGTAAACCACACAGGCTTGGCCTCGGGCAGCGCCATGACCTGTTCCTGGGTCAAGTCCATAACCGGCTCAAAGCTGGCGGCAACGTGGGTAAGCTCGTTGTGGACGTAGGGCGCGGCCCCGCCGTAGGTAGTTTCCTTGATGTGGGGGTGGCGTTTGAAGTCGTACTTCTCGTCCAGGATGGGCCGCTCCCCACGCACGAACAGCAGGGCCAGCTTATTATCCAGCATACGAATCTCATCCGGGGTCAACAGTTCCCGGCCCAACTGCTGCTCGTTTTTGGAAAAGCTGCCGGAACGGCCCTTGGACTGCCCGAAGGTGTTGGTGCGGATGGTCTGCTTGCCCAGGAGCTTGGAGAGATACTCATGGGTGCCGGATTCATTCCCTCCTAAATACAGCAGCAAATCGGCGTTGTTCATCATGGCCTGCCACTGCTTTTCATAGAGGGCCTTGAGCTGGCTCATGTCCTGTAAGATGATGGATGCCGAGATACCGTACTTGCGGAATGTGGCAAGGCGCAGCTCAAAGTCCTTCGGGAGCGTTACGTTGGCGAACTCGTCCATTAGGATGTGCATGGGAACTTTCAGCTTGCCATGACGGTTTCCGTAGTCATAGAGGATTTCAAAGAGCTGTCCATAGAGCAGGCTCACAAAGAAATTGAAAGAGGAATCCGCAACGGGCGTGACCGCGAAAATCACCGACCTTTCCTCCGGTGCGTTCAAGAGGCCCAAATCGTCCGAGTTGGTGGTGGAGAGCCGCTCAATGGATTCCAGGTTGAACTTCCCCAGCCGGGACAGCAGGGTGATCTGAATACTCTGCAAGGTTTTGGTCGCGCCGGAGTGGTAGGCCCGGTAATGCTTAAGCGCGATATGCTCCGGCTCCCGCTGTTCCAGTTCCGTGAACATCTGCTCCACAGGGCTGGAATCCTTTTCCCCCTCTACCAGCGCCATATTGCGGAGCAGAAACTGGATGGTGGGAAAGTTCTGTTCCTCCGGCGGGGCCTCATAGTAGAGAAAATACGCTAACGCCGACAACAGCTCCTTCGCCATATCGTCCCAAATCTGTTCTCCCTTTTGTGCGCCCTGCACCGCCGTAGCTTTCCAGAAATTTTCCACCATCCTGTCTACATCGTCATCGTTGCGCAGGAATACAAAGGGATTGTATCTGTCCGAGCGCTCCGGCTCCACCAGATTGAGAACATGGATGGTATAGCCATGCTCTTTGAGATAGTTCCCGGTAGCCCGGAGCATTTCGCCGCTGGGGTCCAGCACCACATAGGAGTGGCTTGCCTGCAATATGTTAATCAGCACATGGCTGGTGGACTTGCCAGAGCCGCTGCCGCCGATCACCACGGTGTTAAGGTTTCGCCTATGCCTGTACATGCTCTCCTGGGAGCTGCCAATGGCAACGTGCTGGGTCATAATCAGGTTAGCGTTTGGATTCTTACGGTCCCGGTACTTCCGGTCAATGGCGCGGGTGCTGCCCCACTTGGCGCTGCCGTATTCTTCTCCGCGCCGGAAGTTCATGCCAGAGGACACAAAGAGCAGCACCCCAAGCCCATAGAGGAACAGGCACACCAGCACACAGCGCGGGGTATCCGGCACGAACTGAAACCGGAACGGGTTTGCCATAGCCCTGTTGAGAGCGGAAAACATCCCCGCCAGCCCGCTGTCTATTCCCGGCGCCAGGGCAATGCCCAGCCAGACAGCCACAAGCCCCCCGGCTATGCCCACCACCATGGCGGGCAGTCTGTTCTGTCCGGGTTTCATACCGCCAGGGTATCATCCCTTGCATCCTCCGGCCTGTACCGTGGGCTGGAAACATACAGGCCCAGGAGCCGCTCCATCTCCGCAATCCCCCTCTGAATCTCCTGCCCCGCCATACCGCTGGCCCGGATTACACTGGAAAGCAAATCCCGGACAGCGCCGCACCTCTCCTGCACATTGCCGCCGGGGATTTCCGGGAACACCTCCCGCTGGAATAGAATATTCTCGGTGCTGATATCAAACCGCCGCGCCAACACATACCCGCCGCAGAGGGCCACAAAGTTGGTCACAGGATTGCGCTCATAGGACTTGCCCATGAACTTGTGCTGCTCATAGTGGCAGAACTCTTTGAGCAGGGAAAGGCACATCTGCTCCGCGTCCTGCCCCTCCCGGACGCGCACTTCGTTAAGGGCGGGGATATAGGTCCCGTCCACACCGTCAGGAATCTGCGAATCGTACTCAATGCTGAAGTCAGCGGCCAGGGCAATGGCCCGGATAATGTCCATGGGCTCGGTCCAGAACACTTCCCTTGGCTGGGAGCGGGCCGTGGTCTGGCTGATGTCAAAGCGGTGCTCCACATTGTAGTAATACTTTGTCCGGTGGGTCTTGGGGTCCTCCTTGCCGGGGGAGCGGACGTAAACGCGTATGCCCTTTTCGCCCCTGCGGATGTATGCCTGCTCCTTTTTCCAGTCCTCAAAGGAACCGAGCCGTGTCGCGCCCGGACACTGGGCGTAAATCAGCAGGGCATTGGCGCTGCCCCCGCCCAGGGTCCCGCTGGCAAGGTTAAACCGCTCCACCACGTCCAGCAGGCGGGGGAACTGCTCCATATCGCCCCAAACCCCCTCCACGGTTTCGGCGGTCAGCTTGCCGGTTTCCTCCCGGAGCTTTTTCTGGTAGGCAAGATACTGGCTAAAATCAAATTTCCCGTTCATGGTAACATCCTTTCTGCGTTAGATTTCTCTTGTTGCCGTGCTCAAATTGTGCATATTCTTTTCATAGAAAAGCCGGGCCGTATCGTCCCGGCTGGGAGTGCCGCCTGCCACAGAGGGCTGGCCCAAGGTTTCTTTACCGGCACCCTGACGGATTACCTCAACCCTCTCTCGGACCGACTGCCGCCCGCTGGCGGTAGACGTTGACAAGCCCTCTGACGGAGCAGCGCTCCCGCGCTCCGCCGGGGTAGTAGGGTTTGGGGTGGCGTGGGGCTGCACCTCGTCCATAAACTGTGTGATAAAATCCGCGTTCTTGGCCCGGTTGCGCTGGCGCAGTTCCTCCTCACTCATGGCCTCCACCTCCTGGGGCGTGACTTCCCTGGCTGATTCCTGCTCATACTCCGCGGACTTCACGCCGTTGAGTTTATTGATTTCAATAATGCGGTTCACGATGTCCGCCTGGTCCGGGCTGCAGAAGATGGTAAACAGCCGCTCACCCTCTGGATGAATCTTGTCCAGATTCACACAGGAGAACCGTACCCCAGCGCTCATGGCAGAGTCATAAAAGGTTTTGTAATCCCTTTCCATAAGGTCAAACTGGCAGAAACCCTTGCCCTGCTGAATCATCCGCTCCATCTCCATGGCGCTGCGGGTACTGTAGTCCTGCTGGTTCATCCCAGCCATGACCCCGGCAAGCCGGGCGTTGTTCCGCTCCCCGGCGCGCGCCGCCTCCTCGATAATTCGGAACACATAGGCAATACCCTTGTATGTCACCCGGAACACGGTGTCTACTGCCTCTGTTGTGTTGTCCATAATTCATCACCTCTTTCCCTTCCTAACTGGCGTTGAGCAATCTCCTTTTCCCGGTCCACTGCCGCCGTAACCGAAGTACAGCGTTCCGCAATATCCTTGCAAAGACTCCGCTCCCGGTAGAGCGGTTTCAGCCGCTGGTTAATACCTGAGATTTTCTGCTCTATCACCTGCCTTTCCTCCCAAGTGGGGTTCTTCTGCAAATCCCGTTTCAAATACCACCTCTCTTTGTGCAGTTCATGGATTCTTTCACCTAGCGAAACCTGATAGGCGCTCAGCTCCTTTCCTGTCTGAATTTTGTTGTGCACCAGCAGCCGCGCCTCCTGGGAATACTTTTCCAGCTTGGCAAGGGCCTTGCGCTGCTCGATACTGGGATAGCGGGGGTAGGTCTGCCGCCGGATGCTCACCAGCATATACCGGTAGTGCAGGTAGGTGGCGTTAAGACTGCGGCGGTCATATCTCCGGGCATAGTAGCCGGTATACCGCTTTTGGTATGCGCGGTGTTCCTCCTGATTCTTCCACACTCCATAGACCTGCCGGGGGTTTTGCTGCCGGGGGCGGCGGTCCTGATTCTTTTCGGCAATACGATTGCGAATATCTTCCTCCGTATATCCGTCTTTGAATTTGTACAGCCGGAAAAATCCGTGGCCCTGTGGGGCAATAGCCGGGTACTTACCCTCCCGTTTGACCCGGTAGCCCATCTGCGTTAAGATACGGTAGAAGTCATTTAGGCCGGCAGCAGCGTCGATTGCCCGGTCTATATCCTGGTACATGATGGAGTGGACCGTAGGGGAGGGCTGCGGTTTCTTATGGTGCTGGGCGGGATAGCTCTCATACTTGTGCGACTTCGCCTCCTTTATAATAGAAAGACCGTATCGCGCACATAGCTGATCGGACAGCTTGCGGATGCGGTCGTAGTACATGGCATTGGGCTGGTGGAACTTGCTCCCATCTACAAAGGAAACCGAGTTGAGGATAATGTGCGAGTGAATATGGTCTTTATCTGTATGGGTGGCGACCACTACCTCATACTTGTCCCCAAACAGTTCCTTTGCCAGCTCCACGCCGATCTGGTGGGCCACGTCCGGCGTGACCTCCCCCGGCTTAAAGCTCTGCTCCAAGTGGTAGGCCAGCCTGCCGCCCTGTTTGCCAAAGCGCAGCTTGGTGCTTACCATCTGATTGGCGGGGGTTTGCCAGTCATTGGGCGGGATAAAGAGGTTCACTCCTGACACCAGCTTACCCTCCAGGGTTTTTGCTGGATTCAGGATGTAGCGGATCGCCCTGGGCAGATGGCTTTTAACCGGCCATATCTTCGTCTGCGCCATCCGCTGTACCCACTACCGCCTGCTCGATTCGTCGCAGGCTGTCCCGCAGGTGAATCACGTTCTCATAGTAAGCGGCCTCGTCAATCAGGCCGGTGGCGTTTGCCACAAAAGCTAACTGGTTCAGATTGTTGCCAATCTCCTTTAGCTCACGGCTCAAGGCAAAGTAATCAGCGGGCGGGGATTCCCTGGGTTCATATCCCACAATGAGCTGCCGGATATAGGCCGACTTGCTCAGCCCGCAGGACTTGGCTTTCCTTGTGATTCCTCTGCACTCCGCCTCGCTGAGCCGCAGAGTGATTCTCTGCGTCCGGTTTATGTTGATGTGCAACATCTCCTTTCTGCCGCGCAAAGGCGCGGCCCTCATAAAACCGCCGGGGCATATAAAAACGGGGTACTAGGGGCGCGGCCCCTAGCCAGCCGCGTCAGCGGGCATTTGCGGCAAAGTGTCAGACAGGATGTCTGACGCTTTGTCCGACAAATGCGATGCTGGCTAGTACCGGCAACGCCCTGCGGCCGTTCCCTCTACGGGTGGAGCCTGCGGCTCCACTTTTGCTCCCCGTCAGCCCTCCCAAGAGGGGGCGTCGGTGCTCCCCTCCGGCTCCGGGGCAGGGGTTTTAAGAGGCTCCGGCGGTGCTCCGCACTCCTTTTCCCACTTGGCGTCCAGGTACTTCCGGACCCCAACCGGCACGGTTTTCCTATACCAGTCCTCCATGGATTCAGCCAGGCAGACCTCGATTTTGCCGCCGGTTTCAGCCAGAAAATGCTCCAAAGCCTCCCGCTTATCGTCCGGGAAAGAGATGGTCAACGTCACCAAATTTTCTTTTTTTGCGATAGCTTTCACCTCGATTCTGTATTATAATTGAAAGAAAAAAGCCCCCAGGGGGGCCTCTGGCGGCAGAATTGTTGTCATAGTTCAAAATCATCACTCCTTTCTTGAGGCTTGTGCTGCGCGGGAACGGTGGCTTTTTCATCTCGTTTCTGCTCTAAAACCTCCCTGCGGAACATAGAAACAAATCCATCCAGTATCGCCGGATGGCTCTCGCACAAGAACTGGTGCGGCTCTTTTCCCATGTGAGAGGTATCGGCTTTCATTGCCCATTCCCGATTGCTCCGTGAAAACCGCCCATCCCATTCCTTATGCTGGATGGTGCAGGCCAGTACATCCCTTATGCGTTCTGGGCTGTACTTCTCCATGGCCTCCGAAAGACATTCCTTGTCCAGGTGCATACCGTCAAAGTGCTTGTTGATGGATACAGCGATTGCCCTTGCGCAGCCCTCATAGGCTTTCCGGGACGCGAAATAGGCGTCCATTTCGCCATGCTCCATGGCGTACTGCGCGGTCTGCCGGTAGATGGGTGGCTCCATGTATAGGTTAGCGGCGATTTCAACAGCGGCGAGGATATCGTCATTGGGGCTGTCCAAATCCCGGTATTCCTTGAGCGCATCGGCCAGTGGGCAGGATGATTTCAGCAGCGCCCGCACCTGATTTTCCGGCAGTACCCCATTGCACACAGCGTCAAGAATATCCTCCCTGGCGGTGTATTCCCAAGTATGTTCCAAGATTTTATCGGGCGGCATAGCCAGCAGTTCAGCCCGGTAAGCCTCCTGCTCCGCTTTCATCCTTTCGTACAATTCATTGCAGATCTGTTTATCCATAGCATCGCTCCCTTACAAAAAATGAGCGCAAAAAAGCGGGCTGTTTCCAGTCCCGCTTTTCTGCACTTCTTTACAATACATAGTATAGCACAGGATTCTCCGTTTGTCTTCCGATAGGTTCCCGATGTTTTTCCGATAGTATACGTTAAAGAGAGATGGGAATCTCCGGCATTTCATTCTCTTTGCCAGGCGTAATTGCCAGGTTTTGGCCATTCTGCCTCTGTTGGGGACTATCTGCCATCTTTAGCTCTACATCCAGCTCTGCAATCCTCGCCAGCTTGTCCATGAGCTCCTGTTCCTGGGGGAAGGGCCTGCCCACCTCGGCCTTGGCGTTCTCCATCTGCTGCTTTATGTTCTCTAAACTGGCCTTTGTTTTTTTCAACTCCTCCGGCAGACGTTCCAGGACATTGTCCATGCGGGTGATGTTGCCAATGTCAGAATCACTGGCTGTAAAGGCGTACTCTACTGCGCCTTTGAGAATGATTTGCGGTTCACTGAGAAGGTTCAAACCCTTGACGAGAACCTTCAAGCCACGATATTCACCAACTCTTGAAGTTGTATATGTTTTAACATTTTTACATTCATTTAGCAGCACGATACCAGCCGTTTTGCGCTCGTCAAAGTGTTGACCAAGTAAATCCATGCCAATGTAGCCCTCCGCAGGAAGAGGATGCTCCGCAAGGGTAGCCATATCTCTTTGGATTCCCTCTACCCTCCATTCTAACCGCCGCTGCTCTTGGGGGTAGTAGAGCCGGATTTTATCCTCCAAATCATACTGCTGGCTGCGGTAATTGGCCTGCATGACCTGCAATTTTGTTACCTCCATATCCAGTTCCATGCGCTCCTTAATGCGGGGGTCCCCGGCGCACAGGGCCTTGACTTCCGCATAGCTCAGCGCCGTTTCATCCACGTCCTCGCAGGTCCGGACCGGGGATTTGGAGGTCATGATCTGCCCAATAAATTGCTGCTTTTTCTCTACGGTCTGGTAGAGATAGGCATCAAATGTGGCCTCTGTTACATAACGGAAAATGTGTACAGTATCGTTTTGGTTGCCTCTCCTTTTGATGCGGCCATCCCGCTGGGTCAGGTCGCGGGGCCGCCAGGGGCAATCTAAATGGTGCAGGGCGATTAGTCTGTCCTGTACGTTGGTGCCAGCGCCGAGCTTTTGCGTACTGCCAATGAGTACCCGTACTTTACCGCTGCGCACCTTGGCAAACAGCTCTTTCTTCTTCACTTCGTTTTTCGCGTCATGGATAAACGCAATTTCACTTTCCGGCACCCCCCGCGCCATCAACTTCCCCTTTATATCGCTGTACACACTGAAAACGCCGTCCTTTTTGGGAGTGGATAGGTCAGAAAACACAAGCTGTGTCAGCTTTTCCTCTTTGTTTTCCTCCCAAAACCGCATGATATTGTCCACGCAAAGATTGAGTTTGGAATCTGGAGTGTCCTCTGCCGAGGGGTCTATGAGCCGCTGGTCCAGCCCCAATTTCCGGCCATCGTTGGTTATCTTCAGGAGATTGTCTATGGTAGGCTCCACCTTACCCACATGCACAGCGGTAGCCCGCTCCGACAATTCCTGCACATACGCTTTTTGAAACTCCGTAGGTTTTGCCACGATATTGTGGAACTCCACATCCGGCGTGGGCAGGTTCAGCATATCCTCCGTCTTAATATCCGCTACCTCATGGAATAAATTCATCAGCTCCGGCAGGTTAAAGAACTTGGCAAACCGGGTTCGGGGCCTATAGCCGTTGCCCGCCGGGGCCAGCTCCATGGCAATGGCCGTTTCACCGAACCGGCTGGCCCAGCTATCAAAATGCTCCATGTCCATGGCCTTTAAGGCGTTGTACTGTAAGTATCGCTGCATTGTAAACATTTCCGTGATGGAATTGGAAATGGGGGTTCCAGTGGCGAAGATGACCCCTTTATAGCCCGTGATTTCGTCCAGGTACTGTGTCTTGCTGAACATGTCCGAGGATTTTTTTGCATTGGAGGTGGAAAGTCCCGCCACGTTCTGCATTTTTGTAGCCAAAAAGAGGTTCTTAAAGTTGTCCGCCTCGTCCACAAAGAGCCGGTCCACGCCCAATTCCTCAAAGGTTATAACATCGTCTTTGCGGTTGTCTGCCCGCAGTTCTTCCAGCCGCGCCTCCAGACTTTTCTTTGTGCGCTCTAACTGCTTGATGGTAAACCTTTGACCGTCCTCCTCTTTTTCCTGTCTGATTCCTTCTACAATACTGTCAATTTGCTGATGCAATAACTTGATTTGCCTCTCGTGGCTTACGGGTATTCTCTCAAACTGTGAGTAGCCGATAATGACAGCGTCGTAATCCCCGGTCGCAATCCGTGAGCAGAACTTTTTGCGCCTGTCCTTTTCAAAGTCCCGCTTGGTAGTCACCAGGATATTGGCGTTGGGGTAGAGCCGCAGAAACTCACTGGCCCACTGCTGGGTGATATGGTTAGGAACTACAATCATGGACTTGGAGCACAGGCCCAGCCGTTTCATCTCCATGGCGGAGGCGGTTATTTCAAAGGTCTTGCCTGCGCCCACACAGTGGGCGAACAGGGTATTGCCCCCATAGACGGCCCTGGCGACGGCGTTTTTCTGGTGTTCCTCTAGCTGAATCTCAGGGTTCATCCCAGACAGAACAAGGTGGCTCCCATCGTATTGCCGGGGACGTATGCTGTTCATCTCGTCGTTATATTTTCGCACCAGCTTTTGGCGGCGGTCAGGGTCCTTCCATATCCAATCTTGGAACCTCTGCTTTAGCATGGCCTGTTTCTGCTGGGCCAGGGTGGTTTCTTTGGCGTTGAGCACACGAGTTTCTTTTCCGTCCGGCTCTGTTACTAAATCGTATACCCTGGTGTTTTGCAGGTTCAGGGCATCTTCCAGGAGCATATAGGCGCTGCGCCTCCTGGTGCCGTAGGTGACAAACGCCGGAACATCGTCATCACGGATGCAGTGCTTGTTGCTGATGTTCCACATACAGACTTTGGAGGAATACTGCACATGGATTTTTTCCTTTGCATAGCGGGGGGTTATAAGCACTTCATACATAAACTGCTCCACATATGCAGGCTCTATCCAGTCTGTACCCAGCCGGACAGATATCTCCGATGCGTCCAAATCCTTAGGCTGTACGGATTCCAGGGCGCTCACATTGATGGAAAACACAGGGTCAACCGCAGCAGCGGCCTGGGCTGTCGTTAGTTTCTCCCGCACATTGCCGGAGAGGTATTCATCGGCGGTCTGGTAAAGGGACGGGTCCCGCATAGGCACACGGTAAATCTGCCCCTGCAGGTCCCGGATGATTTCATCCTCGGCTTTGCCGGTAAGCCCGGCCATAAAGGGAATGTCAACCCGCGCCCGCTCCCCGATGGAAACAGCCAGGGCCTCGGCAGCGGTGTCCACATGGGTGATTTGCTGGTGGGGGTAAATGGTGCGTTTTGTAAACATATCTGATTTGCGGACAAATTTGCCCTCGTCGTCCAGGATTTCCAGGGCGCAGAGCAGATAGTAGGAGGAATCCTGGGAGAACGCCCGCTCGTTTGTTTTATCGTTGATAAGGCCAAACCTGGCGCTGAAATTGTCATAGAGCCGGTTGAGTTCAGCCTGGGTGGATTTTATTTCTTCATCTCTTGTGCTTAATTCCGTCTGTTGGGCGATAAGCCGCCGGGTGCAGTCCCGCAGGTCAATAAGGGCGGTTGTTCGGGCCTTGGCCGTTGCACCCAGTTCCACCTTTACCATAACAGAATCCTGGCGGTAATATATGTCCCCTTTTGTAATAGTATAGGAGAAGTTCTTGACCTCCGGGTCGGCGGGGATACTCTCCTGCTCTTTTTCGTCCTCCACTTGAGCGGTTTCCGCCTCCGCATACTGGCCCTCTATGCGGGAAATGGCCTCCTTCAGCAATTCACCCAGGTCAGCGCCGGGGAGAGGGTTCACTGTAAAATCCTGCCGTCCGTATTGCGTGCTGTCGGAGGATTGTTCCCCCAAAATCATCTCCGGGTGTCTGATAAAGTAGCTGTTGATTGTGTATCCATCTTTGTTTTCTTCCGTTTGTACCCAATCGGGCAGCTCTGCAATGGGCTGCTCCCGTTTTTGCAGGAACAGGATGTCCGACACCACTTCCGTTCCGGCGTTAGATTGGAAAGCGTTTTTGGGCAGACGGATTGCACCCAACAATTCAGCTCGCTGGGCCATGTATTCCCTTGCTTGGCTGGACTTGGAATCCATGGTGTACCGGGAAGTGACAAAGGCAATGATGCCGCCGGGCCGTACCTGGTCTATGGCCTTGGCAAAAAAGTAGTTATGAATCGAAAAACCCAGCTTGTTATAAGCTGGGTCAAAAACCTGATAATTTCCAAAAGGTACGTTGCCAATAGCAAGGTCAAAGGAGTTTTTCTCAAAGTTCGTTTGCTCATACCCCTTGATTTCAATGTGGGCATTGGGGTATAATTGTTTTGCGATACGCCCGGTAACACCGTCCAGCTCCACGCCGTACAGTTTGGATTTCGCCATGCTCTCCGGCAGCAGGCCGAAAAAGTTGCCCACGCCGCAGGAGGGTTCCAGGACATTGCCGCCCTTGAAACCCATGTTTTCCAGGGCCTGATAGATGGCTTTGATTACGGTGGGGGACGTGTAGTGGCTGTTGAGCGTGGAGGCGCGGGCGGATTCGTATTCCTCTGGGGTAAGGGTTTCCAAAAGCTCCTTATATTCGCTGGCCCAGTTAGGCTTGCTCTCGTCAAAGGCATCTGCCAGAGCGCCCCAGCCTACATATTTTGAGAGGGTTTCCTGTTCTGACCGCGTGGCGGTACGGTTTTCAGATTCAATTTTCTGCAAGGCATGGAGTGCCGCCATATTCATCTGGTACTTGGCCTTTGCGCCGCCAGCGCCTAAATTATCGTCGGTGATGTGGAAGTTTTGGGCCTTGGGGCCTCGCTGGGGTTCCTCTATGTGGAGCTTTTCTATGACTACATCAAAGGGGAGGTTGTTCTTTTCGGCAGGATAGATGGCAACCGGCTTTGAAACATACATCCCACTATTGAGTGTGTCCGCATACGTCTGCGCTTCTTCCCTGGT
Organism: uncultured Eubacteriales bacterium; assembly: GCA_910580045.1. GTDB lineage: Bacteria > Bacillota > Clostridia > Oscillospirales > Acutalibacteraceae > Acutalibacter. Next base: position 11,191 of record CAJTXF010000022.1, on the reverse strand, counting down.
GCCAAAGCTATTAACCGTGTCACCAACTTCCGCATAGTGCAGCCGGTTCCAGCTATCCCATATAGTGAAAGGGCGGCCTTTTTCACCATATTCGTTCGATACAACAATATAGCGTGTGCTTTGCGGTGTATTGTGCTCTGGAACCGGTTCATGACGAAACCCGCCCAACTCCTGTTGGTACATGGCCCGCAATACTCCGGCAACCGTCCGCAGGTCATACATCATCACGGTGCGGGAATCGTCATGGATATCCAGCGTCATTCTGTCGCTAAATATGCTGAAATCCACCTGTTCCCCTGTCTCCAGGGCCATGGTTTCAACGGTTTTGCCAAATTTTTCATCCATGCGGCGGGCAATCTCTGCGTTGCCTGCACCACCACGCAGCCAAGCTGAAACATCTTCTTTTCCCTGTTCATTGAGCAGTCCGCTCTCACTGGTGAGCACATCCCGGAGGTCATCCCCATTGTCAGCCGGGCCAATTATTGTAACAGACAGATAATCGATGATGGATGAATTTCTCTCGTCCCGGCGAAGCAGCTTTTCAAAATTTTCTTTACTTTCTGCACGGAAAACAGGGTAGGCCATGGCCGGGTCTTGCAGATGAACATCAGATGTACCCACCTCCGTAATGGTAAACGCGGTGTTGTCCAGGTAAACGGTATCACCGGCCTTGTAAGCTGGGGAAAGGGGGTCGCGGGGCGGTGTGCTTTCCTCCATTTCCTTTTTCATATGGCTCTGAAAGTCAGGATTATTTAGGACTTCCAGTCCTTTTCCGTCTGGTTTCTGGAGTTTTGGGGTTTCCATCTGCATTTCCAGTTTGGCAAGCGTCTTTTCCGCCCTCTCCCGGACATCATCGCTGATGGGCAGCGTATACAGACCGGAGGTGGAGGAATGGCCCACGTTATTGAAAACATAGTCAACTTCTGTTTCCTTGAGCGCTCCTGCAACAAGATATTTCTCATTTGTGGGGCTTTCGCCCGCCTTGCCAAAGGATATCTCGTGATTCAATCCGCTTTCCAGGTGGGCATGGATTTTGCCGTCAACAGCCAAGGTCACATAGTACCAGCCGATATATCCGCTGTCTTTTCTCTGTGTGCCATTGTGCAGCTCCACATTGAGCAGAGTGTACGGCTTTAAGCCCTTTTCCGCGGCTATTGCGTTGTCTTTCTTCTCCCTTTGTTTGAGCGCGGCAAGAGCGGTTTCCTTTGTAATCCTGGCAATTTCCGGGTTGTACCATACCAGCATTTTATTGACACATTCATTTCTGGCCTTTGCCGTTCTTGCTTTCGGGGTGGCCTCATTCCCGATAAACAGGGACACGCCGTTGTCAAACCGGATAGATATATCGCTGGTGCCCCGCCATTTGCCGGTGCAGGGGGAGGTTTCAATCTGGCCCGAAGTGCAGCCAAAGGATTGGGCGATAATCCCTATCTTCTCCTGTACCGGCAGGTCCTCATACCTCTTTGCGATTTCAAGAGCCTTTTTCTGTAAATCTGTAAGGTCCTCGGGAGTGTTCGTTTCCTGGGGTGGCTCGTCCTGTACAGTAGTGGCTTGCTCTGGCTCAGAGAAAAGGGGATAGGTTTCATCCAGCGTTTCCTGGTGGAGGTCGTTATGGAACTTGACATTATCAAAATAGAGCTTGGTAAGGGTATCATCCCCGGCGGCAAGCACAATCCTCTTAATGGCGGCGGCACCCTCCAGGTAGGCGGTATCTTTGTCTGAATTCTGACAGGCGTTGCGGTAGGGCTGGTCGCCGCTAAGAGCGGTAATAATTTCTGCTTTGTACTTCTCGTATAAATCCCGTACTGTGGGAGCCTGCTCAGACTGGGACCGCTTCGGTTCCTCGTCCGGCTTATACGGCAGATAGGGCAGCTCTTCACGCCCATCCAGCACTGGGAAATATCCCTTGACAAAGAGCCACTGGCGTTCCTGCAAGTCCCAGACCGCCGCGCCCTCATACTGAAAACCGTCCTCATCCTTCTCACCGGAAACGTACTGTCGGGCTGTCCGCTGGGCCTCGGTAAGCGTTTGATACGCCATTTTTTCATCAAAGCCGTTTTCTGTAGAGTGGTATACCACCACCTGATACCGGGGGGTCATGCGCTTGGCGTAGCTGTCAATTTCCTCCATGGTCAGCCATTCCGGTTTCTCCGGGAGAAGGTCGTATATCCTGCACATTTCCTTGATATGAGAGAATACACTTTCCTCCCACAAGTGTTTGTTCTTACGATTGCCAGCGCCAAGGAAATACTCACAGTCCGCTTTCATCTGGCTTAAACGGCGGTATTGGAATGTTGAGTCGCGAACCGGTTCATCCTCTGACTGCTCAGAGAGGGGTTCCGGCTCAACAGGCGGCGCAGGGGATTCTTCCGATGGTATTTCCAGCGTCCGGCTCTCCAGAATTTCCCTGTCTTCTGCGGAGAGGAATTTACCCCTCTTAATGAGTTCCTCAATCCGCTTGCGCACCTGGGGCCACTTCAATTTGACCGCTGCATAGGGGTTGGTAATACTGCCGTGAGAAAACGTCAGCTCTTTGTGGGTATAGGTGATATTGTCATTGCCGCCGTGATAACCGGAGTATTCGCCGTGAAGATGGCTCAAATATTTCTCCCGCTCTTTGCAGTCCGGGTGCTGTTCAAAGAAATTGTACAGGGCTATGCGGTGGTCATTGGCCTGGGACTGCTCCCGCAACAGCGCGTCAATCTCATCCTGGGAAATGAAAAACCGCTCCACAGGCGCATAGTCCGGCGAGGCGGCAAATATAAGAGGGGTACACTGTAAGTCCACCAAGCCCTGCACAATTTCGTCCGGGCGGTGGGAATGAAAGCGGAGGATATCCCTGTTGTGGGCGTAGTCCTTTTGAAAGGCCATAAACTCGCCAATCACCGCCTCCAAGTGTTCCGGCTGCTCCAGCAGTTCTTTGGTCTTGTCCACCACATCGGGATAGATAAATGTGCCATCAAGAGCGGCGGTCAGCGTGGGCAGATATTTGTCTTTATAATCCTCGTCAATGTCCCGGTGCAGGTATTGGAGGGCCTGCGCTACCCGGTTCTTCTCAAAGGGCCAAGCCCGATAGAGCATGGCTTGGCTGGCATATTTGCCCTCGTCCAGCAGCTCCCGGATTCTCTCCGCAGCCTGTTCCCAAGTGAGCGCAGTTGCGTTAAAGGTCAGGGCGCTCTCGCCGGGAGCTATCTGCATCCCCGACTCATTGTACCAGAGAGAATATTTGCGCTCCCCTATGTAAAAGCCCGCGCCGTTCTCCTTGTAGTGGGCCTGCAAAAACCGGGCGTTTTCCTCTAGGGGCTTATTTTTCATGAACTCCGCGATAATGCGCAGGCGGCTGTCCGGGTCGTTAGCACCCAAGGTCAAGGCCGCGTCTATGACCTCCTGGGACTGCTGGGGGCGTATAACGATAGGCTGACCGGCAGGCTGGTCAGCCTGGAAAATCGCAGAGTCCGCCAGCTCAAACAGGTTGGGGATGTAATCATCATCTCTGGCAGGTTCGTCTACTTGGATAACAATCTGGTCTTCTGCGGGACTATCCGAGATTCCACCAGTGGGCGCGGCAGGAGCGGTCAGATGTAAATGAGTTCCCGCAAAATCAGTTCCTCCGCTTTCGCTTTCGCGTTGTTCATCAGGCCCGCCCACTTCATGGGGTCCTGGGTTTTCAGCCGCTCCGTCAGGCCCATGGACTTCTTCAGCTCCGGCATCATCCGCTCCAATCTCTGGTTGGCGGTCTGCTCGATCTCCGACAGGTGCGTTGTCAGTTTCCCACTTAGAATCAGACGGTTGTACAGTACCGGGCGCTCCTCCCGCAGATACCTCTCCCGCATCCGTCCGTATTTCCCCAAAGTCGATGGTGTTTCCGCCTCTAATTCGGGCAGCAGGAAGTCCCCCTCCTGCCGGTAGGCCAGGTTGTTCTCCATACAATTCTCTCCTTCTCTCTATACGCCGTGTGCGTTCATGATTCTTAGCCACAATTTCAATCTGCCGTAAGACTTGCTCACTGTTCTCGCTGACTGCCGTGCCCAGGGCGGTCACAGCGTCCAGGGTGTTAAAGTCGAACACAGGCATAAAATCCTCTTTTGAGAAATGCCCATCAGGGTCCAGGCCGCACCGGGAGAACAGGACATAGGCCGTGCTGACGCTGGCCGCCTCCCGAAAAGCCATCTCTATATTCAGCTCGTCAAACTCCTCCAAAAATGAGCCGGGGACACTGGCAAGGATGTCCTCCATATGGTCCTCCCAATACCCGCCAGCTAAATCCTGGGCAATGGCCTCCAGTTGGTAGGCCAAGCCGCCCTCGTCGGTAATGCCATACTTTTCGGCCAGTATACGGGTGACGGGTTCCTCGTGTTCGTCCAGATACTCCCATACATAGGGGCGACGGCTCCCATTCCTGCTCACCGTGTCCTCTATGTCGAACACATACCGCAGGCCACGGCTGTTCTCCCCGGCATCCGGCAGGGCGATACCCTTACACCCTCGCCGCACAACCCGGCCCATACGTTTATTCCACATATCGTAGCTGGCGCAGGCCGTGGCCTCCGGGCGCTGGGCGTAGATGAACACCTGCTCGATGTAGGGGTATTTGTAGAGCCTGCCCATGGAGCCTAAAAAGCCTGTCCACTCGGTATAGCTCTTGGTAAGCTGGCTGGCGGTGTTTTCCGCTAACACCGCAAAAGTCTGTGCTTTTTGATTCATTCACTCCCTCCCCTCAAAGGCAAATATCTTGTTCCATAACAGCATGGGGCCAGGATAGGCCGGGCTCTGGAGCCTCCCTATCCAACAAATCCTCCAATCCCCATTCCTCCATGATTTTCTTCTGTTCTTCCTGCAAAAGCATCCTTCCTTTCCAAATGTAAATATACAAAAGGCTGGGCTGCTGATAGCCCAGCCTTTTGCGCTGTATATCACGCTGCCATGTACCAATATTTCACCCGGCTATGCCTGCGCAAAAATCCTCCGCGCATCCACTGCCGAACAGGATAACCCCTAGGGTCGAATATGCCTCTCCCAAGCAAAGGTAGTATTGGGATTTTTCTATAGCAAAAGAGGCCAGAATATCGTCTATGCTCATTTCCTCCTCTGCCAAATAACGGGCGTACACCAGGGGATAGCCCCGGCGTATCTGGGGCTTTGTGTCATGCTCGCACATCTTTTTGTAGCAGTCCAGGGCTGTGGTGAGCTGTGCCCAAAGGACCCGGTTCCCAGCCGCTAATTCCGCCATGGAGCGCAGGGACTGGTTTTGCAGGCTTTCCTCCATCTGCATAAGCCGCAGGTACTCCGTGTCCTCCAAAACCCGAAGGCTATGCTCTGTGCCACAGGCAATGGATATCTTCAAGGCGCGGTAGTTTTCCAACAGCCGCCGGGCCGCGGCAGCTTTTGCGTCCTTCTGTGTTTTCCGCTGCTGCCGGGCTGCTGCTTTTCCCTGCCTTTGGGCAAGGCCGTTCAAAAGTGACAGTACCTTTTCCGACTGCTGCTGGGTCCAGCCTGTAATCTCGGCCAACTCCCTGACCGTTTTTTGAAAATCACTTTTCACGTCCATGTACTTGTCTTTCATGCTGTTTTCCTCCAATTTTTGAGAGTAATCTAGCCGTTATTGCCGTTAAAAACCGCCTGTACCGCCGTGTTGCAGCTTGCCGGGGCGTTGAACAGCAGGGCCAGCAGGTAGTTGTGGGGATTCCGCACCGGCCCAGCTCGCCCCAGGTTGTCCAGCACATAGCTGACGTGCTCATAGGTCAGCGCGTCCATCCTGCTGCGCACAAAGTCCATGGGGTAAAACCCCTTCCCAATCTGCATATCCGGACTGTCCCGGCAGCGTACCTCCGTGATGATCTCCACCACCTCCTTTGCAAGCTCCTCGCCGTAGTTCTCGCAGAGCACCGGGTACTCGATCTGCTCCCGGATGGATTCCGCCAGTCCCTCCACCCCTCCATCCTCCAAGCCAGCAGAGGGTTGGAAGGGGGGAAGTTCATTTTGTTCAAGGTCTTTATTCTCAAGTTCTATAGGGTTAAAATCTTTAACCTCTTGAAGTTCAGATTCTTTACTTCTGGAAGTAACACCCCTTGATTTCTTGAAGTTAAAACTTTTAACTTCTTGGGGTTCAGCACTTTTACCTGTGGGATTTTCCGGCTCCTCGTGGGGTACTGACGTAAAGTCCATTATGTAGATTTTAGAGGGCTTTCCCTGGCCCTGGCGCACCTTTTCAATGAGCCCGATGTCAGCAAGCTGCTTTGTCAGTTTGATGACAGTGGGGTGGGAGCGCTGCAAATCCCGCTCCATCTGCTCCACCGTGTAGATGATGAACAGCCGCCCGTTTTCGTCCGTGAACTTGTCCTCGTGCCGCGCGGACAGGCTGGCCCGTTCCAGCATTTTTGCGTACAAAATAATTGCCCCGAAGTCCAGGCCGGAAAATGCCAGGTTCTCAATCAGCTCCTTGGGGACTGCCAGATACCGGTAGCCTCTGGCGCTTTGGGGGTGCATATAGGTAAGGTTCAGTTTGTCCATACTCACAACTCCATGGTTTCATATTTGCGTGTTTTTGTTTTGTCTAAATGGATGGATTTGCCGAAATGGATGGACCATGCCACCTCGTCTAGTTCCGCTATGCGTTCGAGGAGGAATGGACGCTCAAGTGATACAGCAAGGTTGTCCATAGACAGCGGCAGCATCAGGACCTGGCTGCAATGGTCTATGGTGCCATGCAGCGCGGCTGATACCTTCACATCTGTATTGGGATGGCTCATGAGTTTTTCAATGCAGCCAGCAGGCAGGAAGGGCATACAACTTATTAACAGTGACGTCCTGGTCCATGCTGCCTCTATAAGCCGGTGCCGGATATCTGTACTGCCAAACTTGGCGATATTTTGGAGCACATACTCGTCTGGTTCGTCCCGTTCCAGCAGGGCAAGGCGCACTTTATCCGTGCCATAAATGGCAAGCAGGTCCCTGATTGCAGATATCGGCTCATTCACCAGCTTTAGCTGGTATTCCTCGCTGGCCCGGCAGGCTACAGCCCCCCTGGCGAAATAGCTTTCGTCATTCCATAGCAGCGCCCATTCCCGTTCCCCGCCGCGAAAGACTGCTGAAACCTTGGTTTTGTCATTGTTGTAGGTCCACGCCTCCAATGTGCGCTGTTCAAATTCCTCCTGAGAGATGGGGAGGTAGTCCGGCTTTGGGGGGATTCTGAGCACTTGAAAGCCGCAGATCATGTCAGACTGTTGTATGTCCCTGCTGCTGCCCTCGTTTGGCTCAAAGTACTGGCCCATGGCTTTTTTCCGGGACAGCCATCAGGGGGGCCGCTTTGCCCGCCTCCTTGATAGCCGCTACCCGCCCCACCACAGATGGACGCTCCCTGGGGAACAGGGAAAGCTGCTCGTTCTCTGCCAAAGCCTGCGCCCCAAGGGGCAGTGTTTCATTAGAATGGGTGAGTATCTGTTCTCGTTTTAATTCTGCCACGATTTCGTCAAATACCGCGTTGATAGCCTTTCGCTCCTCGCCCTCCGGGAATGCTTTCAGGATTTCCGGTTCACCGTCCCTGCCCGCTACGAAAGTCACCGCGCTCTCGGCGTGGCCCACCAGGTAATCCGAATCTCCAGGCAGTTTGTCCATGACATAGCAGGCAAAGGCCCTGGCCGTCATTTCTGTGTTGCTTTCCCAATAGCCCCCGTCCTTTTCAAAATCCTTCCCCATCCGCAGGGAGTTTCGGTAGAAATCGGTTTGTATCTGCCGGGGCTGCGGCACCTCCTCCGCCTGCATCCCGGCCAGCGCCTGTTCCCAAAATTCCAGCCTATCCCGCTCGCTTTTGGGAATAACCCGCCCGGCAGCGGCTTTTTTCAGGGCGCTGATCTGCTTAACGGCACCGGCCTCGCCGGAAAGGAAAGCCTCTTTCAGTCCCGCATAGGTTTTTATCTGTTCCTCGGTTCCATACTGTTTCAAGGAGTTTAACACCAATGAATCCAGCCAGCGGGCGGCATTTTGACGGGTGCGCTCCTTTTGTGCCTGGTTAAGGGCCGCGCTCTGCTCCGGAGTAGCCGTTTTATACTTTATGGTTTCTATCAGCTTTTGAAAGGGGGCATAGAGGCGGGGCTGTTCCGAAAGCATACCCTTTGCGCCCATCCTTGTGCCCAGGTAATCGTCCAGCCCATGCCACCATTCATGGGCCAGAGAACCGGCCCCGTGCATTTTCGTCAGGTTGATAACCCTGCGCAGCGGCTCATAATGGGCGGCTGCGTTCCCGCTGCCCCTTGCTCCAAAAGCAATGGCAAGCGCACCCTGGTAGGCAATGTCTTTATCGCTGATTTTCAGGGCGGACGCTAAGTCCTTTAGGGCCTCAAAGCCCATGTTAAGGGAGGACTGCCGGTCATTCCGGTTCATCCAGTTCCCGAACTCCCCGCCACGGAATCCGAATGTGTCAAGATAGTGCTGCCCCTTGATGTCCATGCCGCTGCGGTAGTCCGGGCCGCTGCGCTTTATATGGGTAAGCTGGGGAGGCACAAACCGGCTCTTTCCGCTTTTGCTCCGGCTCTTTGCCAGCTCCTGTACCCATTTCAAGGCCGCGTCCCTGGTTTCAAAGTTTGTCCGCACAATGGAGTAGCCCTTTGTCACATAGTAGGTTCCCGGTTTCCAGTCGTTGTTTCTGGAATATGTATGCTGTCCATCGTTATACCGGATTTCATAGCCTCTCGGCACCTTCTGTTCCTTGGGAACGCCAAACTGTTCCTGCTGGGCTTTCTTTGTAAATTCTCTGTCAAACTGCCCCTCTGTACGCACAAATAGGGTATTCGACAGTTTGTTGGTAATAGCCGGGTTTTTCCTGGCCTTCTCTGTTGCCTTATAGTGGGGGCCGCTGGCCCAGCCTTGTACTGGCTCAAAATACCCGTTCTCTACAAAGAAACGGTCATAGGCTTTTATAGCGTCCTCCACGGTGCGGACTTCCGAAACAGCCCTTTGCAGCTCCCGGACGGTCTTAATATATTCCTTCTGCCTGGCAAGGCGTTTTTCCGGTGTACTGTCGCTGTACGAATACTGGGGGGATGCAGACAACGCGTCCCTGGCCTTTTTGATATAGTACGCCACGCCAAGGGGGATGCCCTCGTCCAGCATGGCCTCATAGTCCGGCTTTTTCCATATGTTATCCTTTTTTACAAACTTGTCGGCCTCCCGCTCGTTCATGGCCTCCAGGTCCTCTACATACAGGCCCCGCTCCTTCCACAAATCTTTTTTCGCGCCGCCGATCTTCTCCCCGAAGTCCTCATGCCGCTCTATAACTCCTTGGTCTTTCTTGCTCAAGCGCATCATCCTTCCTTATGTACTATTTAAGATGTGAAACAGGGCTGTTCCTCGAAAATAGACCACCAATTATCCTCCCGCACTCCAAAGGCGTCGCCTAACTGGATGGTATCCGGGAAGTTCGTTTGTGTGGTCTTAATGGCGTATTTGTCGATTTCAGTGGCGTAATACCGGTGAATATTGGCTCCCAGCTTGTCCAGCGCCAGATGCCCGCAGCTCATGCCATCGTACATGGAGAGCACTTCCAGCGGCTCCGTCAAGATACCGGGGCAGTAGGAGAGGATGTGGGCAATCACGTCCACGGTCCAGCCGTTGCCCAGCATTTTATAGGCTTGGGAATTGCTCACGGGGAAAATGTAATCCTCCGGGACCGTTTGCAGGCGCATACACTCCAACACCGTCAGCTTGCGGATGATGTAGAAACCGTCCGCCAGCCGGATGGGGTAGGCCCGGCCCTTTATGGTGATGGACCCATCCTTGACCTCATAAACCGGAAACGTCCTGCCCTCTGCGGTTTCGATCACAAGGCGGCTCTGGTGGCCCACGATAACAGCGTTTGCTTTCTGGTCGGCCCGCATCTCGAAGGAGGATGGGTTTTCTCCCCTGGCATGGCCCCGCCAGACCATACCAGCCGGGGCGGTATACAGTCCGGTTTTCGCCCCGGCTCCGCCTCCGTTCCCGCAAAGGGTCCTGCCTTTTCCATCCGCGGAATACACCCGGTGCCCCTGGCCCTCTGAGCCGGTGCTGCTCTCGATCAGGCCGACCCGGACCGGGTACATGGGGATATGCCCGCCGCCCATTCCCGCCGAGGCGGTCAGGCAGGGGCATTTTCCCTCCGCATCGTAGATACCCCACCGGCTATCCTGGCCGTACAGACCGCCCAGGCGTTTGATATCCACGGGCTGCGCTGCACAGGTTTTGCGGTCCCAGGTATTGCCGGCCATGTTGCGGATGCCATCTTTATAATAACTGGACCGCAGGCAGTGAGCTTTACCGTCTGCGGTGATGTTGACTGGCTCTGCTGCCATAGTCGCAGGGAAATGCCCGCTGTCCAGTGCGTTGGCGGCGTTGGAATTGGCATAATTGGCTTTCAGCGTGTACCCTTTCTCCCGGAGCGGCAGGCCGCTTTCCAGAATATCCCGCAGCACCAGCCCCCGGTCCTTTGGCTGCTCCACGCCGGGGATGTTTGTCCAATACAAGCGCTGGCGGCTCTGCGCTGACATCAGCGCGGAGTTTATGAAAACCGGCTCCACGCCTAATTCTGCCGTGATCTGCTCCCGGATAGCCGGAGCCATACTCTTGTTGTTCTCATACAGGAAGTAATCCGGCTGATACCGCGCCTTGGCAATCAGGTAGTTGCGGAACAGCTCCCAGCCCTGTCCCTCTGGCTTGGTTTCTCTGTGGCGGGACTGCGCGATACTCCAATGGGTGCAGGGCGAGCCGCCCAGCAGGAGTTTCATCATAGGCAAGGCTCCTCCGGCTTTTTCGTGGGTGGCTGTGCCTTATTGATGACCTTGCTTTCCATACAAAACTCCAATTCCTGTGTGGCTCTTTCCAGCAGGTCTTTTGTGGCTGACAGCAGGTCGGAGTGGTAGTGGCCCCAATAGTAGTCCTTGCCATCTTTGCAGGTCCAGGTCACAAACTGCTTGGGAGCGGTGCTATGTACCCCCAGCACAAACTCCACTTCGCCAACATGGACGGAATCCGTAATGATATAACCCGCGTTCATCCTGATATTTATAAATCTCCCTCCTTATCTGCCTTTTCCCGTTCCCTGCGCTCGCCCCGGCGCAGCAAATGCTCCGCTGTTTTCCGGTGCTCCCGCTGGATTCTTCTCAAATCCTGTATCCGGTAATAAGTCCCCAGGTCGTGGGTGGCCTTATGCCGGAGTTTCAAA
>CAJTXF010000021.1:27696-35213 GCA_910580045.1 uncultured Eubacteriales bacterium | reverse complement strand
GCCCTCGCCGCCGCCGTGGGGGTGGTCGTTGGGGTTCATGACCGAGCCGCGCACAGTGGGCCGCCAGCCCATGTGGCGCTTGCGGCCGGCCTTGCCTATTTTCACGTTCTCATGGTCAATATTGCTGACCTGGCCAATGGAGGCCATGCAGTTCTCCGGCACATTGCGCAGCTCGCCGGAGGGCAGGCGCAGCAGGGCCATGCCGTTCTCCTTGGCCATCAGCTGGGCCATAATGCCCGCGGCCCTGGCCAGCTGGGCGCCCTTGCCGGGATACAGCTCCACGTTATGGATAAAGGTACCAGTGGGGATGTTCTTCAAAGGCAGGGCATTGCCGGGCTTAATATCCGCCTCAGGGCCGGAGACAATCTTGTCCCCTGCCTTGATGCCGTTGGGGGCGATGATATAGCGCTTCTCCCCGTCCTCATACTCCACCAAAGCGATAAAGGCAGAGCGGTTGGGGTCATACTCCAGGCTCAGCACAGTGGCGGGCATGTCGTGCTTCTGGCGCTTGAAGTCAATGATACGGTACTTTTTCCGGTTGCTGCCGCCCCGGTGGCGGACAGTAATCCTGCCGTAGCTGTTGCGGCCGGAATGGTTGCCCAAAGGGGCCAGCAGGCTCTTTTCGGGTCCGTTTTTCGAGAGGCCCGTATAGTCTGTTACAGACATGTTCCGCCTGGCAGCCGTCGTAGGCTTATAATTCTTAATTGCCATGTGGTTTGTTCACTCTCCTATCGATAAAGTGCCCGGCTGGGTTTAGACCATGCTCTCGAAGAACTCAATGGTCTTGCTGTTCTCTGTCAGGGTGACAACGGCCTTCTTCCAGCTCTTGGTGTAGCCCTGGTTACGGCCCTGGCGGCGCAGCCTGCCGCGCACATGGAGGGTGTTCACCTTGCTGACCTCTACGCCGAAGGCAGCCTCCACAGCCCGCTTCACGTCAATTTTGGTGGCGCTGGGGGCCACCTCGAAGGTATACTTCTTCTGGGTATTGCCGTCCATGGTCTTCTCGGTGATGATGGGGCGGATAATGATGTCATGGGCTTCCATTACGCGTACACCTCCTCAATCTTCTCCACAGCGCCCTGGGCCACGATGAACTTGTTGGCCCCCAGAATGTCATACACATTCAGGGTGTTCACCTGGGCGGTCTTCACGCCGGGGATGTTCCTGGCAGAGGCGATGACCTTCTCGTCCACCCCGTCCAGCACAATCAGGGCCTTCTTCTCGCTGCCGATTGCCTTGAGCATGGCGGCGATGTCCTTGGTCCTGTAGTTCTCACATGTGATTTTGTCAATAACCACCATCTCCCCGTCCAGCACCTTGCTGGAGAGAGCGGACTTCATTGCCAGGCGCTTCACCTTCTTGTTGAGGGTGTAGCGGTAAGAGCGGGGCTTGGGCGCGAACACCACGCCGCCGTGGGTCCACTGGGGGGCGCGGGTGCTGCCCTGCCGGGCCCGGCCGGTGCCCTTCTGCCGCCAGGGCTTTTTGCCGCCGCCGGAGACCTCAGAGCGGGTCAGCGCGGATTGGGTGCCCTGGCGCTGGTTCGCCAGATAGTTCTTGACCATATCGTTCATCACAGGGCCGTTGGGCTCAATCCCGAACACCGCGTCGGAAAGCTGCTGCCTGCCGACCTCTTTGCCCTGCATATTCAAAACTGCTACTTCAGCCATTCTTCTTCCTCCTCCCCTTACGCTTTCACGCTGTCACGCACAATAACCACGCCGCCGTTGGGGCCGGGTATGGCACCCTTGATGGCAATCAGGTTGTTCTCCGCGTCCACCTTGGCCACTGTCAGGTTCTGCACAGTAACAGTCTCAGCGCCCAGGTGCCCGGCCATCTTCAGGCCCTTCCAGACCCGGGAGGGGGACGAGCACGCGCCGTTGGAGCCGCCGTGGCGGGCCACAGGGCCGCTGCCGTGGGTCTCTTTCAGGCGGTGGAAATTCCAGCGCTTGATAACGCCCTGATAGCCCTTGCCCTTGCTGGTGCCGGTCACGTCAACCTTTTCGCCGGCCTCAAAAGCGTCGGCCTTAATCAGGTCGCCCACGTTCACGGCGCTGATGTCGTCCAGCCGGAACTCGCGAAGGGTCTTCTTGGGGGCCACATCGCCCTTTTTGAAGTGCCCGGTCATGGGCTTGTTCACCCGCTGGGGCTTCTGGTCGCCATAGCCCACCTGCACGGCGTCATAGCCGTCGTTCTCCACGGTCTTCTTCTGCACGACCACGCAGGGCCCTGCTTCCACCACGGTAACGGGGATGACCTTTCCCTTTTCGTCGAAGATCTGGGTCATGCCGATCTTCTTCCCGATGATGCCTTTTTTCATTGTCTCTTTCCTTTCTTCTCCGGGAGCGTGAAGGCTTTCCTCTGCCAACAGGCTCCGCCAGGTTATTGGTCGACAGGCGGGAACGCCCGCCGACATGACCTCCTTCCGGTTGGTTGGGATTTTTTAGAGCTTAATCTCAATCTCAACACCGGCGGGGAGCTCCAGTCCCATCATAGACTCTACAGTCTTATTGCTGGGCCGGAGGATGTCGATCAGTCTCTTGTGGGTGCGCAGCTCAAACTGCTCGCGGCTGTCCTTATACTTGTGGACCGCGCGCAGAATGGTGATAATCTGCTTCTCGGTGGGCAGGGGCACCGGGCCGGAAACGCGAGCGCCGGTGCGCTTTGCGGTGGCCACGATTTTCTCTGCCGACTGGTCCACCAGCTGGTGGTCGTACCCTTTCAGCCTGATCCGGATTTTTTCCTTGACTGCCATTTTTACTACCGCCTCCTAAAAGTTCATTGGGCGCGCTGTTTTTTCAACACTGTCCCGGGTGTTTCTCATACCGGCATAGAAAAACCGGCTGTCCGCTCACGCCATGTCAGCGCGGCGAACACCGGGGACAGAGTGAATACTCAGAATTTACCTAAGAGACGTTAGGCGGCCTGCCGGGGGATAATCCCGGTGGTTCCCGTCGCTCAGATTTGTTCGCCCGGTTTCAAATCGGACATACTCCACGGAAAAACCGACCAAGGCGTTTGCCTTCTGGCCGCAACCTCCCGCTTCAACGCATATCGTCCCAGGGTGGTGCCCTGGGGTCGGGGCAAAATTTACCCCTAGCAGTCGTACCCGTATATTTTAGCACAACATCCGGGGGATTGCAAGGGGTTTTTGAATTTTTTTTGAATTTTTTTGAAAACTTTTCCTGCGGACAAAATCTTAGCTCTCTGCCGCCATCATCTTCATGCGCATATAGGCCTCGTGGGTGAGCTTTTCCACATCCAAGTCCCCCTCGCCATAAAGCACATCGCCCATGAGAAAGCTCAGTTCCCTGTCAATGGGCGTGGCGAAATGCACGGAAGAGATGTTCTCCCGCACCCGGCAGAACTCCTCATACACCGCGTCCGTCATGCGCCAATGACGGAATATGGGCCTATTCTGCATATCCGTGCCATCCATATAGGTACAGGGCTTCTCGCTGGTCATCAGCCCCTCCATAGTGGGCGCGGCCTGCTGCCAGTTCATATACCCATAGGCCGCCGAGCTCTGGCACTCCTCACTCAGCCAGTAATCCAGGAAGAAGAAGGCCTCGTCCGGCTGCCGGGTGTTGGCGTTAATGGCCGCGAAGGTGGCCACAACGGCCTGATATCCCCCGTCTGCCGAGTACACAGGTACCACGGTCAGGCCTTCATCCAAATCAAAGGCCTCCGGGTCCACCAGGGTCTCTTCCTTTGACAAATCGGAAAAGCCCATTCCCAAGCAGGCCAAGAAATATTCCGGCAAGGCCTGTCCCTTAACAGAAGCCACCCGCCCCTTCATTTCCCGCACCAAATCCAGCAGCTCCTCCTCGGTGAAAGCGGGCTCGTCCTTCTCATAGTCCACAAAGGGGTTGAACAGGAACCCGCACCACACGGAGCTGGCGTAAGTGGTGGAGGCCAAGGCCAGCTCAGGCCCGGCTTCCCCCATCTCCTGCCAGGTCATATCCTTGGGGCAGTCAAAGGAGAAATCGCTTTTGGGGTAGCAGGTCACGGGCAGCAGATAGCCAGTGGGCATCAGGTACTGCTCGCCCTCATACCGGCCCGCCTCCATCACCATTGGGGTCAGCTTGTCGAACTCCATGAACTGGGCGTTTTCAATGCGCTGGTTCAAAGGGAGGAACACTTGGTTCTGCATGGCCTTAGTGGGGAATTTGAAGACAGGCTCCACATCGTAAGACGGGGCAACGCTGCCACTTATATTGCCGAAGTCCGTATATATGCTCGGATACGCTGTGCAAAGGAATACATCCGGCCCGGCGCCGCTCATAATCTCCACCCGCAGGTTGGTGAGATAGGTATCCCGCTCCTCCCCATAGAGAGGCGGATACTCCAGCTTGACGGCAGGACCGCCCTTATCCTTTAGAATACGGGTGAACCCCTTGACCTTCGTGCTGTCTACAGTCATTTTGGAAAAGACCTCGCTGATTTTCATGCTGGTCCCACTGCTGTAGTCAAAATCCACCAGCACCCGCAGGGGTTCCGCCTCCCCGGTCTGGGAGGCCGCTGGCTGAGAGGGGGCTGAGCTGTTTTTCTCCTGGCAGGCGGGCAGGCAGAGAAGCATCAGGCATAAAAGCAGGCAGAGGGAGAGTTTAGGTTTCATAGGCACACCTCCCGTTAGTCGTAGAAAGACAGATTGTAGGCCATTTTGTATAGTATACCACTATTTACCAAGCAAGTAAAGTCCTTTCCACTTTTTCTCAGCTCCAAATCTTTATAAAAATTCACACTGTACAGGCTGCCCATCATTTTGAATTTTCTCGGGCCTCAGCTCTCCGCGACCATCATCTTCATACGCATATATGCCTCATGGGTGAGCTTTTCCAGGTCCGGGCTTCCCTGCCCATAAACGATTGGGCTTATCAGGTCCCCCACCTCCCCGTCCAGCGGGGTGGCGAATTGGGCGGAGGAGATGTTCTCCCGCACCTTGCAGAAGTCCTCATACACCGCGTCTGTCATGCTCCAATCTAAGAAAACTGGATTGCGCTCCTGGTCTAGCCCATCATAAACAAGGCAGGGCTTTTCTTGGGTCATCAGCCCCTCCGTTGTGGGCACTCCGTTCTGCCAGTTGAAATAAGTGCAGGCCGCCGAGCGCTGGCACTCCTCACTCATCCAGTAGTCCAGGAAGAAAAAGGCTTCATCGGGCTGCTGGGTGTTGGCGTTGATGGCCGCGAAGCTGGCCACTGTGGCCTGATAGCCCCCGTCCATCGAGTAGACAGGCACCATCGTCAGGCCCTCTTCCAAATCGAAGGTATCACCGATGCCAAAAAATTCCCGAGAACCCTCATCTTCTAGGCTATACGTGAAGCCTACGCTCAATTCATCGCGGTAATGGTCCGGCAGGTCCGGGCCTTTGACCTCCGCTGTCCGTTTCTCGATTTCCTTCATCATGCCCAGCAGCTCCTCCTCGGTAAAAGCGGGCTCGTCCTTGTCGTAGTCCACAAAGGGGCTGAACAGATACCCGCACCACAGGGAGGGAGCCAGAGCATAGGAGGCATGGGTCAGCTCCGGCCCGGCCTCTCCCATCTCCTGCCAGGTCATATTCTTGGAGCAGTCGAAGGAGTAATCGCTTTTGGGATAGCACATCAGGGGCAGGGTGTAGCCAGTAGGCAGCAGGTACTGCTCCCCCTCATACCGGCCCGCCTCCATCACCACTGGGGTCAGCTTGCCGAACTCCATGAACTGGGTGTTCTCAAGGCGGTCGTTCAGCGGCAGGAACACCCGGTTCCGCATGGCCTTGTCGGGGAAGTTAAAGACAGGCTCCACAACGTAAGAGGGGGCGGTGTTGCCGCTCATATTCTTCATGTCCGAGTATACGTCGGGATACGCTGTGCAGAGGAACACATCCGGCCCGGCGCCGCTCATGAGTTCCACCCTGAGGTTGTTAAGATAGATGTCCCGCTCGTTCCCAAAGATGGGCGGGTACTCGAACGCAACGTCAGGTCCGCCTTTTTCCTTTACTATTTTCTCAATGCTCTTTGTCTTAGTGCTGTCCACAATTGTTTGAGAAAGAATCTCGCGGATTTTTGTACTGGGGACGCTGCTGTATTCCGCGTCCACCAGCACCCGCAGGGGCTCGGGCTTTTCCGGCTCAGGGGAGGGGGTTGGCTCCACTTGCACTTGGGAGGGGAAGTCGTCGGGGCCGCAGGCGGCGGACAGGGCCACCAGCAGGACGGACAGGAGCAATAGGGCAATAGGCGTTCGGAATGTTTTTTTCATAGAAGCTGCCTCCTTGTTTTTGCGGGACGGGCTTGATTTTTTGTCCCTCTACCTATAAGAATCCATTTTTTCGGAAAATGGTTGCAGGGTTTTCAAAAAAATTTTCAGAACCTGTACCGATAGGATTTGTGTATGGATTTTCCAGCAGATTTTGCCGGTGGCAAGGCGCGAAACCACAGGCAATCAGGCCATACATGGTCTTGTGATTGGCAAGGTTTCGCAGCCCAGCCCAGCGGCAAAATCCGCCGAAAAGACATATGCAATATCCTATCGGTACAGGTTCTTAGAGGCCGGGGCCATCTCCCAGAAATTTTATTATATCATGCCTGCCGCTTTGAAGCAACAGCAGGTTGCTTTCCATTTTCCACAGGATATGCTATGATAGAGAAAACCCAAAAGGAGCGTGAAATACATGGAAACAAAAGATGTGATTCTGCGGCTGCGGGAGGAACGGGGCCTCACCCAAAGCGCCCTTGCCCAGGAAGTGTTCGTCACCCGCCAGGCCGTCAGCCGCTGGGAAACCGGTGAAACCCTTCCCGAGACCCAGACCCTCAAGCTGCTCTCCCGCCTGTTTGATGTGTCCATCAACACCCTGCTGGGCTCCCCCCGCCAGCTGGTGTGCCAGTGCTGCGGTATGCCCCTGGAGGACGGGAACCTCAGCCGGGAGCCGGACGGCGCTTTGAACGAGGACTACTGCAAATGGTGCTACGCGGACGGGGAATTTGTGTATAAAACCATGGACCAGCTGCTGGACTTTTTGGCCGAGCACATGTCCAACGAGAACTTCCCCCCAGAACAGGCCAGGGAGTACTTTTCCCAGCAGCTCCCGAAGCTCCGCCATTGGAGCCAGAGCCTATAACCCCGGAAAGCACAGAGCGGAATCTTCTCATTCAATGGAGATTCCGCTTTCCCATTGCGGAGGACGCTCTGCCCCCCGGAAGCCCCCCTTGCCGCCAGCCAATCAATTTGCGCGATTGCCCCTTGGAACCAGGGCGCTCATGTGCTATACTCTCATTGGATGATATCAAACAAGGGAGAGAAAGCACGATGAAAACAAAGTACCAAAAGACCCTGCTGGCCTGTTACCTGGGGTTCATCACCCAGGCCATTGCCGCCAATTTCGCGCCCCTGCTGTTTTTGACCTTCCACAAGGGCTACGGCATCCCCCTGGGGACCATCGCCCTGATTTCCGGGGCCTTTTTCCTGACCCAGCTGGTTGTGGACGTGCTGTGTGCCCGCTTTGCGGATAAAATCGGATACCGCCGGTGCGCAGTGGCCGCGGAGCT
>CAJTXF010000021.1:25837-27686 GCA_910580045.1 uncultured Eubacteriales bacterium | reverse complement strand
CGCCCGGGGCTGATCGGCCTGGCCTTTCTGCCGGATTTGCTGCCCAGCCCCTTTGCGGGCATTCTGCTCAGCGTTATCACCTACGCGGTGGGCAGCGGGCTGATTGAGGTGCTGGGCAGCCCTATTGTGGAGGCCTGCCCCTTTGCCCACAAAGAGGCGGTCATGAGCCTGCTCCACTCCTTCTACTGCTGGGGCTCCGTGGGGGTGGTTCTGCTGTCCACCCTGTTCTTCGCGGCTTTTGGCCTCTCCAGCTGGAAGCTGCTGGCCTGTCTTTGGGCGCTGATACCCCTGTATAACATTTATAATTTCGCGGTCTGCCCCATCGAGCCCCTGATTCAGGAGGGGGAGGGCATGAAAATCAGCGGCCTGCTGCGGGTGCCCCTGTTCTGGCTGGCCATTCTGCTGATGGTCTGCGCCGGGGCCTCAGAGCTGTCCATGGCCCAGTGGGCCTCCGCCTATGCGGAATCCGCCCTGGGGCTGAGCAAGGCGGCGGGGGATTTGGCCGGGCCCTGCCTGTTCGCCGTGACCATGGGCATCAGCCGGGTCATCTTCGGAAAGTGGGGGGACAAACTGGATTTGGCCAAATGTATGCTGGGCTCAGGGCTGCTGTGCTTCCTCTGCTATCTGGCGGCGTCTCTCTCCGGCCTGCCTGTCATTGGCCTGATTGGCTGCATCCTATGCGGCTTCTCTGTGGGCATTATGTGGCCGGGCACTATCAGCATCTGCTCTGGGCGCATTCCCGCCGGGGGCACGGCCATGTTCGCCCTGCTGGCCATGGCCGGGGATTTGGGCGGCGCCTTTGGGCCCAGCCTGGTGGGCCGGGTCACCCAGCAGGCCGGCGACAGCCTGCAGGCCGGTATGCTGGCAGGCTGCGCCTTTCCCCTGGTGCTGGTTCTGGCCCTGCTGGCCATGAAAGCAGTGGAGCGCAGGGGCGCAAAGGGGTAACCCCCGCCCGTGCCGTGTGACAGAAGGGGACAGCCTTTCACTTGGCCTGGTACGCGGGCTTTCCGGCAAACACAGCCGCAAATCCCACGGGCACAAGCCCGGAAAAGCCGTGGCAGGCTGCCTGCTGGTCAAAAAATATCCCAAACAGGTTGAACCTGCCGCGCGAGTGTGCTATACTGTGCTATACTTTCTGAAAGAAAGCGGCTTTGCGCGCTTATCTTTCAAATCAAAGTATACTTTTTCAAATCAACGGACAGGCTTCTGTATGGAGAAAGGAATTTACTTCTATGGACAACGAAAGGAAGAAAGCGCTGCGGGCACAGTATGAGCAGAGGAAACCTGATATGGGAATTGTCTGCTGGCAAAACGGCGAAAACATGTGGATTGCCATTTCAAAGGACGCCAACGCGGACTATAATGGCAGCCTGTTCCAGTTATAGTTAACGCAGTTCAAACGAGGTGTGACCTCTGAGGTAACACCTCGTTTGAACCTGGCGGCACGGGTGTGCCCGCGCCGCTCTGCCTGAAAATCGGTTTTTACCAATTTTCAGGCGCGTTTACTATAAAGCTGGGCTCCTGGCCCAATCGCGAGGTGCAGAGGGCCTATGCTGAAAACCCAGAGGCCTTTCAGTGGTCGCTGCTGAAAAAGCTGGACTATAAGGCACCCGGCGAGGCTTACAGTGACGATTTGGAGCTGCTGTATATGATGTGCCTGGAGGAGTACCCCCAGGCTCAGAAGATGCGCCCCGGCAAGAGATAAGAACCTGTATGCCCCAGTATCCTGCTATGAAAAGGCCCTGCCCAATCTCAGCTTACTGATATAAATCAGTTCAGATTGGGCGGGGCCTTTCAGTGGGAGTGTCCGTTTCGGGGAGTTTTTCGTGTTCCCCCGCCGGTAGGGCGG
>CAJTXF010000021.1:0-25827 GCA_910580045.1 uncultured Eubacteriales bacterium | reverse complement strand
CCTGATTTCGTGGTATCATGTACACAGCACGGCCCGGCTGCAAACCTTAAGGTCTTACGGCTGTGTACTGGAGTTTGGCAAAGGACGTGCCAAACTCCCCTGATTTCGTGGTATCATGTACACAGCACGGCCCGGCTGCAGCAAATATCCACAGGCTATCTAAGAGGAGGAAAAACTATGCACATCGTTTTGGCTGAACCTTTAGGCATCCGTCCAGAGCTGCTGGAGCAGTACGCTGGGGAACTGCGGGCTCTGGGACATGAGTTCACCTCATACGGCAGCAGGCCGGAGGACCTCCCTGCCCTGTGCCGCCGGGTGGAGGACGCGGACGCTGTCATACTGGCCAACATGCCCTTCCCTGGGGAGGCAGTACAGGCCGGGAAGCGTCTGCGCTATGTGGACATCGCCTTCACCGGGGTGGACCATGTGGACATTGACGCCTGCAAGGCACAGGGCATTGCAGTATCCAATGCCTCCGGCTATTCTGACACAGCAGTGGCAGAGCTGGCCTTTGGGCTGATGCTGGGCCTGTCCCGGCGGATTTTGCCCTGTGACAGGGCTGCCCGCGCTAGGGGCACCAAGGACGGGCTCATTGGCACAGAGCTGTTTGAGAAAACCCTGGGCGTGGTGGGCACCGGGAAGATTGGCACAGCAATCATCCGCATTGCCCTGGCCTTTGGCATGAAGGTCCTGGCCTGCAGCCGCACAGTCAAGCCAGAGCTGGAAGCTATGGGGGTGCGGTTCCTGCCCCTGGAACAGCTCATGGCAGAGAGCGACATTGTCACCCTCCATGTGCCCCAGAACCCGGAGACCACAGGCCTTATCAGCCGGGAGCTGCTGGAGAGGATGAAGCCCACTGCCCTGCTTATCAACACAGCCCGGGGTCCCATTGTGGACAACGCAGCTCTGGCAGAGCTGCTGAAAGCCGGGCGCATTGCCGGTGCGGGCATTGACGTGTTCGAGACGGAGCCGCCCATCCCCCAAAACCACCCCCTGGTCAGCGCCCCCAACACCATCCTGACCCCCCACGTGGCCTTTGCCACCCAGGAGGCTTTGGAGCGGCGGGCAGCAATTGTGTTCCGGAACCTGAAAGGCTGGCTGGAGGGGACAGTCCTTAACCAGGTGTGCTGACAGGCCGTCTATACGCCCCAGCGGCGTTATAACATATATCAAACAAATCAGTCGGGAGGGAAAATTGTCATGAACGAGAACATCAACCTGGATTTGGAAATCAGCCGCCTTTTGGAGTACGGAATCCAGCGGGGGCTTATTGCCCAGGAGGACAGGGCCTGGGCTGCCAACCGCATCCTGGCCCTGCTGGGGGTGCGCAGCTTTTCCCCTGTGGCTGTGGAGGAGGCTCTCCGGTACCCGGCGGAGCCCTTGGAAAAGCTCTGCGCCTGGGCTGCGGGGCAGGGCCTGATTGAGCCGGACACCCAGGACGGCCGGGACCAGTTCGACACTGAGCTGATGGCCTGCCTGACCCCCCGGCCCTCTCAGATAGTGGAGCGGTTCCGGGTCCTCTATCAGGAGAGCCCCAAGGCCGCCACAGACTACTACTACGATTTGAGCCGGGCCAGCAACTACATCCGGGTGGACCGCATTGAGAAGGACCGGCTCTGGATTGCGCCCACGCCCTATGGGGATTTGGTCATCACCATCAACCTCTCTAAGCCTGAAAAGGACCCCAAGGCCATTGCCGCCGCCAAAAACGCCCCTCAAAGCGGCTATCCCGCCTGCGCCCTGTGCCGGGAGAACGAGGGGTATCTGGGCAGCGCCAACCAGGCCCCCCGGGGCAACCACCGGCTGATCCCCTTAGAGCTGCGCGGGGAGCAGTGGTTCCTGCAGTACTCCCCCTATGTGTACTATAACGAGCACTCCATTGTGCTCAGCGCGGAGCACCGGCCCATGAAGGTCAGCCGGGAGAGCTTTGCCCGTCTGCTGGAGTTTGTCACGGTTCTGCCCCACTACTTCCTGGGCTCCAACGCGGATTTGCCCATTGTGGGCGGCTCCATCCTGACCCATGACCACTTCCAGGGGGGCAGCTATGAGTTCCCCATGGCCAAGGCTGGCCTGCGGGAGGAGCTGCGCTTCCCCAGCTTCCCAGGCGTCCAGGCGGGCATTGTGAACTGGCCCATGTCCGTTATCCGCCTGCGCAGCGGGAACAAGGAGGAGCTGACAGAGCTGGCTGACCGCATCCTTGCCGCCTGGCGGGGGTACAGCGATGAGAGCGCGGATATCCTGGCCTTCACCGGGGACACCCCCCACAACACCATCACCCCCATTGCCCGGCGGCGGGGGGAGGACTTTGAGCTGGATTTGGTCCTGCGGAACAACCGCACCACTGAGGAGCACCCCCTGGGCCTGTTCCACCCCCACGCGGAGTACCACCATATTAAAAAAGAAAACATCGGCCTGATTGAGGTCATGGGCCTGGCTATTCTGCCCCCCCGGCTGCTCACCGAGACCGCCCTGCTGGCAGAGGCCTTGGAAAATGAGGACCAGGCCGCCCAAATTATGGCAAGGCCCGAGATGGAGAAGCACCAGCCCTGGTACCAGGAGCTGAAAGCCCAGAAGATTCCCGCGGGGGAGACAGAGCGGGCCATCCAGATGAGCATTGGCGGGATATTCGGCAAAATCCTGGGCAATGCCGGGGTCTACAAGGACAATGAGGCTGGGCGCGAGGCTTTCCGGCGGTTCTGCGCCTCTGTGGGGTGAGCGCTGTCCCCACCCAGTTCCGGCCCAGGCTGGAGGACTGGCTGCTGGGCGCCCTCTGCCCGGCCCGGTGCCTGATTTGCGGCGAAACTGTGCAGGTAGGGGTGCTCATATGCCCAACATGCCAGGCAGGGCTGCCCGAGGAAATCATCCGCAGGACCCTTTGCCTTGCGGACGGCAGGCCTCTGGAGGTGATTGCCGCCCTGCCCTATGAGGGCGGGTTCCGCCAGACCCTGCTCCGGATGAAATTCCGGGAGGAGCGGGGCTTGGCCAAGCCTGTGGCCCGGCTGAGCACAGAAGCTGCCCGGGCCCACCAGGTTTCCTTCTCCCTTGCGGCATATGTGTGCAAGCACAAAGAGGATTGGCGCAAGCACGGCTATGACCAGGGCCAGCTGCTGGCCAAATATCTGGCGGCAGAGCTGGGAATCCCCCTGGGCCATGTGCTGGAAAAGCACCGGCGCACCAAACGCCAGCATGAGCTGGGCGGAAAAGCCCGGGAGGAGAATCTTGTGGGCGCGTACCGGGCCGTGAGCAGCCTGACCGGCAAAACCGTCCTGCTGGTGGACGATATTGTCACCACAGGCAGCACCCTCAGGGAGTGCGCCCGGGCCCTGTATGAGGCAGGGGCCCAAAAGGTGTGTGCTGTCTGCGCGGCCAGCACAATGCCGGACAGAAAGAAATACGTGGATAGAAAGGGATGACGCCAATGGACATGGAAAAGATTGAGCGGGCTGTGCGGGATATTTTAGAGGCCGTGGGCGAGGACCCCCAGCGGGAGGGCCTGCTGGAGACCCCGGGCCGGGTGGCCAGGATGTACGCGGAGATATTCTCCGGCCTGGGCTCTGAGCCCAAGGAGCATCTGAAAATCTTTCACGAGGAGCGCAGGCATGAGGAGCTGGTGTTCGTGAAGGACATCCCTCTATACTCTGTGTGCGAGCACCACCTGCTGCCCTTTATCGGCCAGGCCCATATTGCCTATATCCCCAAGGAAGGGCGCATCATCGGCCTGTCTAAGTTTGCCCGGATTGTGGACTGCTTTGCCCGCAGGCCCCAGGTTCAAGAGCGCCTGACAGGGCAGATTGCAGACTTCCTGTATGAGAACCTGGAGCCCAGGGGCGTGGCGGTGTTTATTGAGGCAGAGCATCTCTGCATGACCATGCGGGGCGCCCGGGCGGCCGGGGCCAAGACCCAGACCTCGGCCCTGCGGGGCTGTATGCGCTCTGACGCCCGGAGCCGGGCAGAGGTCATGTCCCTGCTGGGCGGCCGGTGATGGCAGTGAACATCAAGGCCTATTGGCAGGCAGTGGCGGAGCAGGACCAGGACGCCCTGGCAGGCTGGTTCGCCCCTGGGGCGGTCATCCGCTGGCACTGCACCAACGAGCGCTTTACGGCAGAGGAATTTATCCGCGCCAACTGTGAATATCCCGGCCAGTGGCTGGGCCAGGTGGAGCGGGAGCTGTGGGCCGGGGAGCAGTTGGTCACAGTGGCCCGGGTATACGCGGCGGACGGCTCCCTCTCCTGCCATGTGTCCAGCTTTTTTCAGTTTCAGGGGGATAAAATCCTGAGCCTGGACGAATATTGGGCAGACGACGGCCCGCCTCCCCTATGGCGGCAGGCAATGAAGTTAGGAGAAAAAATCATATGATACATGCTCGGTTTGTGGCCAGAGAAAAGGCATTCCCCCTCACCCGCACCTATGTGATGGGTATTTTGAACGTGACCCCTGACTCCTTTTCAGACGGGGGACAGTTCCTGAACCCAGACGCGGCACTCAGCCGGGCCTGGGAGATGGAGAAAGAGGGCGCGGACATCATTGACATCGGCGGTCAGTCCACCCGGCCAGGGTACACCCCAGTCCCCCCAGAGGAGGAGTGGGCCCGGCTTCGGGAAATCCTCCCCGCCCTGCGGGCAGGCACCTCCCTGGCCCTGTCTGTGGACACCTTCTACCCCCGGGTGGCGGAAAAGGCCCTGCTGGCCGGCGCGGACATCATCAACGATGTGTCCGGCTTTGGGGAGGAGATGCTCCGGGCAGTGGCTGGCTCCGGCTGTGGGTGTGTGGTCATGTTCCCCCAGGGCGGCACGGAGGGGGATGTGTGTAAAGCGGCCCAACGGTTCTTCCAAAGCCGGGCGGAAGCGGCCGGGGCTTTGGGCATTGGCTTGGAGCGGCTCTGCTTTGACCCGGGCATTGGCTTTGGCAAGACCATGGAGGAGAACCTCCGGCTGATTACCGGGGTGGCAGAGTCCAGAATACCCGGCGCGGCCTGCCTGATGGCTGCCTCCCGGAAGCGGGTGACCGGGGCTTACTGCGGCAATCCCCCCTTCCCAGAGCGCCTGCCCGCCACTCTGGCTGTGCATACAGCGGCAATTCTGGCTGGGGCGGATATGGTGCGGGTTCATGATGTAAAAGAGGCTGTCCAGGCCGCCAGAATGGCCGACGCCTTGAAAACTGCAGGAGGAACCAATGGATAAAATTATAATCAAAGGCCTGGAGCTCTTCGCCTATCACGGGGTGAACCCAGAGGAAAAGGCCCAGGGCCAGACCTTTCTGCTGGACATTGCCTTGGAGGCGGATTTATCTAAGGCACGGCGCAGCGATAGCTTACAGGATACCATCAACTACGCCGCTGTGCGCAAGACCGTACAGCAGGCCTTTACCGCGGAGAAGTTTGATTTGATTGAGCGGGCAGCCCAGGCGGTGTGCGACAGCATCCTGGCCGGATACCCCCAAGTGGAGGCTGTGGAAGTGCTGCTGAAAAAGCCGGAAGCCCCCATGAACGCGGTCTTCGATTACGTGGCAGTGGAGCTGCGCCAGGAGCGGCCCGGACGGAGGGACTTAAAATGCAGGCTGTGCTAGGCATTGGAACAAACCTGGGAAACCGGGAGGAAAACCTGGCAGAGGCTTTCACCCGGCTGGAGGCCCTGCCGGACACAGATTTGCTGGGCATCTCCAACATTTACGAGACCGCCCCCTTTGACGTGGTGTCAGAGCAGGAGGACTATCTGAACTGCTGCGTGCTGCTCAGCACCGCTCTGCCCCCAGAGGCGCTTTTGGACAAGTGCCTTGCCATTGAGACAGACCTGGGCCGGGTGCGCAGAGAGTACCACGGGGCCAGGACCATGGACATTGATTTGCTGCTGTATGAGGGCTTCTCCAGTGCTGCCCCGCAGCTCACTGTACCCCACCCCCATATTCGGGAAAGGGCCTTTGTGATGGTCCCCCTGTCCGATTTGTTCCCCCTGCACACGGGCCTGGGCTTTGACTTTGCAGAGGCCTACAAGGCAGTGGACAAGTCCGGGGTGCGGCTGTACAAATAGGAGGGAAAATGGAAGAAACCATATTTCGGGAATTGACCCCGGCTGACCTGGAGCCCGGCCTGTTTGCGGAGTTCCGCCGGCGCCAGCAGGTAAAGCGCTGCTGGCGCAAAGCGGAGGGCCGCTGGGTGCTGAAAGACATTGCCTTTACCGACGACTGGGACGCCGGAGACCATGTCCGGGTGTGCGGCCAGCTGGCAGAGGCGCTCACCCACAGGGGCCGTGCCTGGGGCGCGTTTGCGGCCGGGAAGCTGAAAGGCTTTGCCAGTGTGGACGGCAGGCTTATTGGCAGCCAGCGGCAATACGCCGTGCTGGCAGAGCTCCATGTCTCAGAAGAGCGCAGGGGCCAGGGCCTGGGGCGGCGGCTGTTCACCCTGGCCGCTGGGTTTGCCCGGGAGCTGGGCGCCAGGAAGCTGTACATCTCCGCCATGTCAGCAGAGGAATCCCAGGCCTTTTACCGGGCCATGGGCTGCGTGGAGGCAGAGGAGTACGACCCGCCCCATGTGGAAAAAGAGCCCTGCGACGTGCAGATGGAATGCCAGCTGTACCCTTTCTGACCCCTGCTGCCCCTGCAAACGCCAGAAAGTTCTTTCGTTGAACGAACAAGATTTGTTGAAAACAGAGAATATACTCTTCTCCAGCCCGCCAGAACTTTGTCGAATACGCGATAGAGCTTTTGGCGGTGTTTTGTGATATAATGTACACAGCACAGCCCGGCTGCAAGCCTTAAGGTCTTGTGGCTGTGTACCGGAGTTTGGCAAAGAGCGTGCCAAACTCCCTTGATTTCATGGTATAAAGGGGAAAGCAAAATGTACGGGGTCGAACAAACTACATACAAGGAAGGATGGGAACCAACCTATGGCAGGCAAGCTCTCCTCACTGTTTGAGGCCCAGGATATGACTGTCGGCAGCCCCACCAGAAACCTGGTCCGGTTTTCAGTGCCGCTGCTGATTGGCAACCTGGCCCAACAGCTTTACAGTACAGTGGATTCGATTGTCGTCGGCAACTATGTGGGCGACGGGGCCCTGGCAGCCATTGGCGCCAGCGGCCCAGTGCTCAACCTGCTGCTGGTGCTGTTTATGGGCGTGTCCATTGGCGCCAGCGTGATGGCCTCCCAATATTTTGGGGCCAAAGAGAGGGACAGCCTCTCCCAGACCATTGGCACTACCATCACAGCCACTTTGGCCTGCACTGTCTTTGTGATGGTGCTGGGCCCCCTGATTACCCGGCCAGTACTCACCATGCTGGACACACCGGCGGATATTCTGAACATGGCCTGTGACTACATGACTATCCTGTTCCTGGGCTTTTTGGGCGCCGCTTTTTACAATGTAATTTCCGGCGTGCTCCGGGGCCTGGGGGATTCCATCATGCCCCTGGCGTTCCTGTTGGTGGCCTGTTTCCTAAACATCGGCCTGGACATCTGGTTCGTGGCTGGCTTCCAGTGGGGCGTGGCCGGCGTGGCCTGGGCCACAATTATCGCCCAGCTTATCTCCGGCGTGCTGTGCATTATCCGGCTGCTGAAAATGCACGAGCATTTCACTCTGACCTGGCGGCACCTGTGGCCCAGGTTCACCTTTGTAAAGCGGCTGTGCAAGCTGGGTCTGCCCAGCGGCCTGACCCAGGCCATCTTCTCCTTTGCCATGATTATTGTCCAGAACCTGACCAACTCCTTTGGTTCCTCGGTGCTGGCGGCCAACACAGTGGTGATGCGGGTCGATGGCTTTGCCATGATGCCGAACTTTACCTTTGGCTCTGCCATGACCACCTACACAGGCCAGAACATGGGCGCCGGGCGGCTGGACCGCTGCGAGAAGGGCGCCAAAGCAGGCATGATAATGGGCGTGTCCGTTTCCATCGTGCTGGTGGGGCTGATTCTTATTTTTGGCAAGTACCTGATGATGATGTTCACCAGCACCCCAGAGGTGATTGAGCTTGGCCAGCGGATGCTGAACACCCTGGCAGTGGGCTATATCGCCATGTCTGTCACACAGATTCTGTCCGGTGTAATGCGGGGCGCGGGCGACACCATGACCCCCATGTGGATTTCTGTTATCACCACTGTGGTGGTACGGGTGCCCGTGGCCTATGGGCTGGAATTCCTGACCCGGCCTGAGGGCGGCGTCATGGGCTCCGGCACCCCGGATCCCCTGTTCCTGTCCCTGCTGATTTCCTGGGTAGCAGGCGCAGTGCTCACTGTGATTGCCTATCTGCGGGGCAGCTGGAAGAAGAAGGCCATCACCAACAAGGCGGCGGACGAGAAAAAAGCAGCCCCCGCTGAATAAGCAGGGCACTCTTAAATTCAGAACCCCACCTCCAATTTGGTCCAGCCTGGCGTCTGTTTTCCAGCAGACACCGCAAAAGGCGGGCCAAATTTTTTTATTGCGCAAATCCCCCTGGCGTGCTATAATGTCCGCAAGCGGACATCCGGAGAAGCCCTGAAGCGCGAAGCGCTTCTCTTTTGCGAAGCAAAAGCACCGGTCTTCTCCAAGCGGATTTATACTATAATGTCCGCAAGCGGACATTCGCGGATTTATGCTGTAATGCCCCCAGGACATTTCAGCAGAGGAAATTGCCTGTGCAGTTTCCCAAAACGCAAAGGGGCTTGGAGCTATGCTGTCATATACCCAAATGCCCCCAAGGAGGTTCTCCCGATGAAATCCTATATTATCCACATTCTGCGGGCCATGCCCAGCCAGGGCATCCTAGAGGGCCGCTATGTGGGCCAGGCCCAGTCCCCTTTGTCCATGGACACTGTCACCCAGCTGGCTGGGCTGAAGCGACGGTTCACCTATCCCCAGGCGGAGTTCTTCTGCGCCAGCCCGGCTGTGGCCAGCGTGGATACCCTGAAAATCCTCTACCCCACGGCTGAGCCGGAGGTGGTGCTGGATTTGGCGGAGTGCGACTTTGGCCAGTGGGAGAACAAAACTGCCGCTGACCTACAGGACGAGCCCCGCTTTGCCCAATGGCTGGCCGGAAAGGCCTCTCCCCCGGACGGGGAGAGCGGACAGGTATTCTTCACCCGGGTGTGCCAGGGCTTCCAGATGCTGGTGCAGAACCTGATGGGCCGGGGAGAGACAGAGGCTGTGCTGGTGGTTCCCGCGGGCGTGATGACCTCTATCCTGGCTGGCTTCGGCATGCCCCAGGCCCAGCCCCAGGACTGGCTGTGTGACCCAGGCTTTGGGTACTCGGTGCGGATTACCCCCAGCCTGTGGATGCGCCAGCCTGTGATGGAGGTTTTTGACAGGATACCAAAACCTGCCCAATCCCCTGGGCAGGCCCAATAAGCCGGGCCCTCCCCTATTTTCAAACAAGTCCTGAGAAAATCTGTGAAATCCTCTTGACAAATCTAACGATAGCTGGTATACTAAGGGTGTATTCTGATAGCACGAAATGTACTCACAGTTTCTGTAAGTCGTTGGGCGCGTGTCTGATGATTTACACAAGCTGTGAGTTCTTGGTTAGAGGCCGGTTTTCCGGATTCTAATTGTCAGGGGCGCGCCGGACCTCCGGAGCACACCCGGGGCCGGGTCACCGGTTCGCTAGCCGGATACGAAACATTCTCATGGAGGTGCCGAACATGAACGGTACAGTCAAGTGGTTCAACGCAGAAAAAGGTTATGGGTTCATTTCCAACGACGAGGGCGGAGAGGACGTTTTTGTGCATTTCTCCGCTATCCAGGCTGATGGCTTTAAGACTCTGGAAGAGGGCCAGAAGGTGACCTTCGAGACCGAGCCTGACCCCAAGAACAGCGAGAAGCTGCGCGCTGTGAACGTGATTAAGCTGTGAGCTTGATGTAACACGGATGGGCAAGCCGGACCCTGCCGCTTGGCAGGGCCCGGTTTTTTCTGTCCGGCAGCAGGACAGTTTGCTCAATCCCTGCCCAAACCTTGTGCAAAATATATATTGACAGTGGAAAACTTATCGGGTATACTATGTATAGATAAAAAACCGTTGCAATGCAAAGGAGGTCAGGAACATGAGCGACGTTTTATCCATTATCTTCAGTATCCTGCTCGTAGCAGCAATCGTTGGGCTGGGCGCATTGGGGCTTTGGTTTGCCTTTGGCCGCAAAAAGCACGGCGAGGACAAGGCAGTGGGCGTTCTGGAGCCTATGGCCCACTTCAAGGCCACCACCATGATGGACGGCATGTTCCGCCGGATACGGTAAAAAAATTTGAGAGCCCCTGGTGCTCCACAGGGCAGAACTTTCCAATCAATAGTTCCTATGTCCCTATGTATCAAAACAGGGACATAGCGCTATGCCAACAGCCATTCTGTTCAACATCTGGTTTGTGGTGGTTCTTGTGGTGATACTGTGGCTGGTGTTCTTTCGCGCTCACAAGCAGGACAAAAGCGGGAACCCGCTGAAATCCCAGGGCACCTTCCAGACCGGGCCTGCCCACCGCTTCCACACCCCGCAGATTCAGAAATAGATAACAATTTGCCCACTGGGGACCTTACCCAGTGGGCTTTTTCTATTGCAGTGACTTGGGAGATTCCAGCGCTTTCTCCGGGCTTGGAAGTCCCCCGTTCTTCATGGCCATATATAGTAAACGCCACTTGAAAATCGGTAAATACCGCTTTTCAAGCAAAGCGGCGCGGGAACCCCAGGCCGCGTTAACTATAGAACCAGAACCAGCAGCACAGCGGCCATAAAAAGAAAGGGGAGCAGTTTTTCCAGCTTTCTCAGTTTTGTCACGGGGATTCATTCCCTTTTGTTTTTTAACTATAATTATATAGTCTATTAAAACTATATAATTATAGCATAGTGAACCTGCCTGTGTCAAGGTACAATATAGTTAACACAGTTCGAAAGAATTCTCTGGGTCTTTTGAGGCGGCGGCAGAACCGCCTGACTTGAAGCACCGGTTCGGCTGGTTTTCAAGGGTGTTTACTATATAGATAAAGGTGATGGCATGGCACGGGAAATCAGGATTACAAAAAAGCCAGCCCGCAAGGGCGACGATGGGTTCAAGGTAGTGTCTGTGCGTATGCGGGAGGAGGTGATTGAGCAGCTGGATGTCCTTTCCCAGCGGACCAACCGCTCCCGCAATGAACTAATCAATATGCTGCTGGAATCAGCGCTGCATATTGTGAAGGTGGAGGAATAAGGCGTGGTAGAGCCATATTGATAATGACAAAAAGTGCCCCCCAAAAAGGAGGGCACTTACTCATGACGCGGTTCAATTTGAAGAGAAAGTGCTGGCTGACAGCTTGTGGCAGGCGCTTTCGCCAGGCGCAGCCCCCCTGGACCCCTTCAATAGCTTTCACACCGTCAGCCACGCCCCGCTTCTTGCCTCTCACGCAAAAGGACCCTCCTCCACGGAAGGTCCTTTCCCTTTACTCTTTGAACTCAAATTCCCAGCAGCCCCGGGACTTCATCCTTCATCTTCTGGATAATCTCTTCAGCCTGAGCCTTGGTGGCGCCCTTGCCGGAGAGGTAAATCTTAATCTTAGGCTCTGTGCCAGAGGGCCGCACAATCAGCTTGCAGCCGTTCTCCATCCGGAACTCCAGCACATTGGACTTGGGCAAATCAATAATCCCCTCCACGTCGCCGTAGGAGACAGAGGCCTGGTAGTCGCTGCGGCCAATCACCTTAGAACCGGCAATTTCAGCAGGCGGCTCGTTGCGGAGCTTCTCCATAATGCCGTTCATGGTCTTCATGCCGTCCTCGCCCTCAAAGCCGAAGTTGCACAAATCGTTTTTGTAGAACCCGTACTTCTCATACAGGGCGTTCATGGCGTCCACAAGGGTCATGCCTTTTTGCTTGTAGTAGGCGGCCATCTGGCAGATAAGCATACTGCCGTCCACCGCGTCCTTATCCCGCACATAGCCGCCGGACAGGTAGCCGTAGCTCTCCTCAAAGCCCAGCAGATAGCTGTCCGCGTTGCCCTCTTTCTCTTCCAGCTCGGCGATAATGTCGCCGATGTACTTGAAGCCTGTCAGGCAGCGGCGCAGCTCCACCCCGTACTCCTTGGCAATGGGGTCCACCATGTCCGTGCTGACAATGGTAGTTACAGCCACAGGATGGACAGGCAGGCGGCCCTGCTCCTTCTTCACCCGGCTGATGAAGTCCAGCAGCATGATACCCACCTCGTTGCCGGTCATGAGCACATAGTCCCCATGCTGGTTCACCGCAATGCCCACCCGGTCCGAGTCCGGGTCCGTGGCCAGCAGCAGGTCGGGCTCCACCTGTTTGCACAGCTCCAGGCCCTTTTCCAAGGCCTCCCGGAACTCGGGGTTGGGATAGGGGCAGGTGGGGAAGTTCCCGTCCGGCTCGCTCTGCTCGGGCACCACGGTCACGTCCTTCACGCCGATTTTATCCAAAATCCGCAGCACGCACATTTTTCCCGCGCCGTTGAGGGGAGTGTACACCAGCTTCAAAGAGCTGGCGTCCACGTGGAGGCTCTCCCCATATACAGCCTCGATAAAGGCATCCACGGTCTCCTCGCCGATATACTCGATGAGCCCCTTGTCAATGCCCTCCTGGAAGTCCATCTTCTTCACGTCCGCAAAGATGTCCAGGGAGTTGATCTCGTTCATAATACCGTCGGCCATGTCGGCGGTGACCTGGCAGCCGTCAGAGCCGTAGGCCTTGTAGCCGTTGTACTTGGCAGGGTTATGGCTGGCGGTGACGCAGATGCCCGCGTCGCACTTCAAATGCCGCACCGCAAAGGACAGGGCCGGGGTGGGCATCAGCTGGGGGTACAGATAGGCCTTGATACCGTTGGCGGCCAGCACGGCGGCAGACTGCTGGGCAAAGGCAATGCCCTTGTTGCGGCTGTCGTGGGCAATGGCCACGCTCTGGGGCCTGCCGTCCGCATGGGCCAGCAGATAGTTGGCCATACCCTGGGTAGCCTTGCGTACGGTATAGACATTCATACGGTTGGTGCCCGCGCCAATCACGCCCCGCAGGCCACCGGTGCCGAACTCCAAGTCCCGGTAAAAACGGTCGTTGATTTCCTCGGGCTGGCCCTTCACGGACTCCAGCTCAGCGGTCAGGTCCTTGTCGTCCAGGTCCTGCGCAAGCCATCTTTCAAACTCTGACATACTGCATCGTCCCTTTCCTCCCGGCACGTATACGGGCACAAATAAAGCCGGATTATTTATTATAAGATTACCATTTTTTGTGGGAAAAGTCAACACCCAGACACAGGGAAATCCCGGTCAAGGCGGTTTAAGGCAGTTGCAGGGCCCGCTCCATGTACCCGCAGGTGAAGGGAAAAAAGCTGAACTTTTTGCACCCAATGTGGCTGAATCCCCAGGCCTCGTACCAGGCCCGCAGCCTTTGGTTTTCTTCCACCAGGCCCAGGGTCATCCGGGCGCAGCCCCTCTCCCGGGCCCGCGCAACAGCATGCTCCAGCAGGGCCCTGCCCATCCCTCTGTGCCTATATCCGGGCCGAACACAGAGATTGTTCAGCTCGCAGGCATCCCCCTCGCCAGGGTCCAGAGAGTAATACCCCGCCATTTCCCCCTCCGCGAAGAGAGCGAACATGGGCCTGCCCTGCTCCATCTGCCAGCGAAGCCGCTCCGCCGTCACCGCGAAAGCGGTGAACCGGGGGGCGTTCTCCTCTGTGATGCCGAACTCCTCCGCCACTGTGGCGAAGCTCTCCCGAACCAGCGCCGCCGCTTCCGGGACCTCCTCCGGCCTGAGGGGGCGGATTTCCCCTTCCGCGTTCATAGGACGAACCCTCCGTTCACCCCCAGCACCTGCCCGGTGATAAAGGGGCTCTCTGCCAGAAATACAGCAGCCTCCGCCACATCCTCCGGGGTGCCGATGCGCAGCAGGGGGGTCTCCTCCCGCAGGGCCTCCAAGTCAGCGGGAGAGAGATGGCCGTTCATGGGGGTGTCGATAAGCCCAGGGGCAATGCAATTCACCCGCACCCCGGAGGGGCCCTCCTCCTGGGCCAGGGCCTTGGTCAGGCCAATCAGCCCTGCCTTTGCCGCTGAATAGGCCGCCTCGCAGGAGGCCCCCTGCTGGCCCCACATGGAGCTGATATTCACAATGCACCCAGACCTCTCCCGAATCATCCCCGGCAGAGCCCGGCGGCAGCACAGGAAAGCGCTGGTCAAATCCCCGTCCAGCACCCGCCGCCACTCAGAGAGGCTCATATCCGTCAGCAGGCCCTGCCAGGCCACCCCCGCGTTGTTCACCAGCACCCGAATCTTGCCCAGAGCCCTTTCCGCCTGGTCAAACAGCCAGGTGACCTGCTCCTCCTGGGTCAAATCAGCCCCAAAGGCCTCTGCCCAGCCTCCATTGCCGCGGATTTCCTCCACAGCGGCCAGGGCCTCCTCCCGGCGGGTGTGGTAGTGGACGGCAACCCGGTAGCCCTTTGGGGCAAAAGCCAAGGCAATGGCCCGTCCAATGGCCCCGGAAGCTCCGGTGACAAGCACAGTCTTCTTCACAACTCCCAGTCTCCCTTCTCGTAAAGGATGGCTGACAGCGCCGCCAGGGGCGCTGTCTCTGTGCGCAAAATCCTGGGCCCCAGGCTGAGGATTTCTGCCCCCAGGGAGGCCGCCAGCTCCGCCTCCCCGGGCTCAAAGCCCCCCTCCGGCCCCACAAACAGGATTAGCCGGCCCCCGGCCTTTTGCAGGGCCTCTTTCAGGCTGGCCCTGCCCTGCTCGTAGAAAAAGAGCACGTTTCCCTCTTTCGCGGCAGCCTCCAGGGCAAAGGAAAGCTCCGCTGGAGGGAGGATTTGAGGCACAATCCCCCTGCCGCTCTGCTGGGCGGCTTCCAGGGCGATTTTTTGCAGCCGGGCCAGCTTTTTCTCCGCTGATTTAGAGTCCCAGCGGCTCACGCACCGGGCAGAGGCAATGGGCCAAATGCTATGGACTCCCAGCTCCACGGATTTCTGCACCACAGTTTCCAGCTTGTCCGACTTGGGCAGGCAGTGGCACAGGGTAATTTCCGTCCTGGCCTCAGCCCGGTTGGGCACAGGCTCCCCTACAGTGAGCAGCAGGCCGTCAGGGAGCACTTCCTGCACTGTGGAGGGGTAGTCCATGCCCTGGCCGTCGCAGAGAGTGACAGCCTCCCCGGGCCGCAGGCGCAGGGACTTGGCCCCGTGCCGCCCTGCCTCGCCCCCCAGAAGGTACTCTCCCGGCCCGGGAGCGTCAACAAAAAATCTGGGCATAGGCTCACCCCAACACGCAGTACTGCTCCATGTACCCTTCCATGGCCTTGACCAGCTCCGAATCACCGTGCTCCTTCAGGTATTCGTGCACATCCACCACAGTGATGATGGGGTGCACCTTCAGCCCGAATTCCTCCTCCACCTCCATAATGGCGGTCTTGCCCGGGGTATGGCCCACCTCGCACCTGTCCACGCTGATGAACACGTCTGTGACCTGTACGTCCCCGCAGGTCCCCAGAATGGACATGGACTCCCGCACAGCGGTTCCCGCTGTAATCACGTCCTCGATAATAATGATTTTGTCCCCGTCCTTGGGCTGATAACCCACGGTGAGCCCGCCCTCCCCATGGTCCTTGGCCTCTTTCCGGTTGAAGAAATAGGGCTTGTCAATCTGGTGGTTCTGCCACAGGGCAGAGGCGCAGGCCGCGGCCAGGGGAATGCCCTTATAGGCCGGCCCGAACATGGCGTCGAAACCGCTGCCCAGGGTCTCATTCACCAGCCCGGCATAATAGCTCCCCAGCCGGGAGAGCTGGGCCCCAGTGCGGTACAGCCCGGTGTTCACAAAATACTGGGTATTCCGGCCTGATTTGGTGACGAACTGGCCGAAGCGCAGCACCTCGGCAGAGAGCATGAACTGGATGAACTCTTTTTTCTTTTCCGTAAGCATGATGTTGTCTCCTTTTTATAAAAATTTATCAGAAGTTGAAGAACCCTGTAGAAAGCTCTGCCTATATCTGTTATAATGAATTTGCTTACCCCCGATACCTATAAGCAGTGGGAGGTGAGCGGAATGTACATAGTCCTGGATTTTTTCCTGGGTGTCGCAGCAAGCGTAGTCGCGTACTACCTATGCAAATGGCTTGACACCCAGCAGAAGAAGGGTAAGTGAGCCTAAAATGAGGGCCGGGGAAGTCGCCTCTTCCCCGGCCCTCGCTTTGGTGAACATCATGTACATAGCCCTTGTACAGGTATATTATATCACACCAATAGGGGAAATGCAAGCCGTATTTGTCAGCTTTTGGCGGTCATAGCTGGTTTTCTCGCCAGCTCCAAATCCACCGTATAATATACGGTCATCACCCCGCCGTGGCGCTGGATGGCCTGATAAATGCCCTGAAAGAGCTGGTCCCGGCTGGACGCGGGCAGATTCATATGGTCTGGGTAAGTCCGCAGCAGGCCCATATATCCCTCTGCCGTAAAGTCCTTTTCCATCTCATACAGATGGAACTCCGGCTCCACAAACCCATATCTTTTGGGGATGGCCAGAAGCCGCTCCCCGTCCGCTGGGCTTAAGGGGCGATACTCTCCCCTGCCCCCGTTCATGTGCCTGCGGTACAGCTCATAGATTTCCCCGGTGAGGGCCTGCCGCTTTCGGTCCGGCCCCGCGTGGTAGGCAAACCGGGCAAAGGTTCCGCCGGGCCGCAGCAGGTCATAGACCCGCCGGTAGCCGTACTCCTCCGGGAGCCAGTGGAAGGCCGTGGCCGCGTAAATCAAATCAAAGGCGCTGGCCGGGCTCTCATACTCCTGCAGAGTCTGCTCCAATAGGGTCAGCGTCTCACGCCCTGCAAGCCGCTGCCTGGCCAAGGCCGCCAGGTTCCCGCCCGGCTCCAGGCCCACCAGGCGGCAGCCAGTGTCCAGGACCGGCCCTGAGGCCTTGCCGGTTCCCAGGCCGATTTCCAGGGCCTGGCTCTCTCTGTTCAAGGGCTGATAACGGAGGATGTCCTCATACAGTTCCCCGGGGTATTCCGGACGGGCGGCGTCATAGTTCGCCGCCTGGTTGTCAAAGTTGCGCTGAAATTCCATATTCTCAGTCCTTTCCCTCCACCGAGGCCAGCCCAGTGGTGAAGGTGATGTCCTTCCCGTCGCTCTCCGCCAAAATGGTGCCGTCCTTATCTGTGCGGTAGACAGTTACATTCCTGTCCGCCAGCGCGGCCATGGTCTCCCGGTGGGGATGGCCGTAGCGGTTGTCCTCTCCGCAGCTGATGATTGCATACTGGGGGGCGACCTCATCCAGGAACAGCGGGGAGGTGGAGCTGCTGGAGCCATGGTGCCCGCATTTGAGTACATCAGAGCTGAGCAGGTACCCATCGTCCAGAATGACCTCCTCACTCTCCTCCTCCGCGTCGCCGGTGAAAAGGAAGGAGGTCTCTCCATAGACCAGGCGCAGCACTGCGGAGTAATTATTGGCTCCCTCCCAATCCGCGTCCACCCGGGGGGACATCACCTGAATCCGGGACCCGGCAGGGGACTCAATGGCCGCGTCCTCATGCAGGGCATTGATGGTCAGGCTTTTGCCGTCTGCCGCGTCCAGCAGCTTTTCATAGGCTGTGGTGGTGGGGGTCTTGTCCTCAGGCAGCCGGGGCATGTACAGGCCCCCAATGTCAAAGCGCTGTATGATTCGGGCCATGCAGCCCATATGGTCTGTATGGGGGTGGGAGCAAATCAGCGCGTCAATGCGCTCCACATCCAAATCCTGGAGATAGCTGGTCAGGCCGTCCGCGTACTGATACTCGCCGGTATCAATCAGCATGTGGAAATAGCCGCTCTCTCCAGGGATACGCACCAAGGCGCTGTCCCCCTGGCCCACGTCCAGATAATAGACCTGCAGGGGCTGGCTGGATTCGGGCAGGTGCTGGTCCCCAACGCCCTCTGGGGCAGAGCCGGTCTGCTTGAACCGGGAGGAGAGCAGAAACAGCATCACCAGCAGAATAAGCCCGCCCACTGAGCCCAGGCCCGGAGTCCGGCGGCCCTGGCGGGGACGGGGGCCTCGTCTTATGTTCGGCAAAGGAATTCCTCCTTGGCGGGAATGGCTGGCGGCCATCACCCGAGTTGATTTTTTGAATGATACAGTGAGCCCAGTCCGGCAGCTCCCTGCCAGGCTGAGTGGGTACATGATATCACGAAATCAGGGGAGTTTGGCGTGCTCTTTGCCAAACTCCAGTACACAGCCACGAGGCCTTAAGGCTTGTAGCCGGGCTGTGCTGTGTACATTATACCATGGCAGGGGCGGTTTGTCTACTGGCCCGGTGGAAAAGAAAACCGCCCGGTTCAGCCCGGGCGGCGCATTGTCTATTTGTAGGCCTGGAAAAGGAATGTGACGATTTCCTCCCGCTTACAGTTGTCTTTGGGCTTGAAGGTGGTGCTGCTGCCCTTGCCGGAGCTGATGCCGTTTTCCGCAGCCCAGGACACAGGCCCGCTGTAGTAATCGCTGGGCTTCACGTCCGTAAACTTGCCGGAGCTGCTCACCGGTGGTTTGCCCTGGGCAGCGTACAGGAAGGTCATAATCTGTCCCCGGGTTACATTGCCGGTGGGGCCAAAGTGGGTGGAGTCCACGCCCCCGGTGACCCCCTTTTCCTTGGCCCACAGCACGGCCTTATAATAGTACGCGCCGGGTTTCACGTCCACAAAGGGGTTCTGGGTGACAGTGGGCTCTGGCCTGCCCTCGGCGGCCCAGATGAAGAACACGGCCTGAGAGCGGTCACAGTTTTTGCCCACGCCGAAAAGGTTTGTGGACATGCCGCCCGTAATCTTGTTGGCCACGGCCCAGTTGATGGCATTGCGGGCGTAGTGGTTGGCGGGCACGTCTTTGAATTTGTCGGCAGGCTGGGGAGTGGGAGTGCCCGGACTGGGGGAGGGACTGTTCCCAGGCTCCGGGGTGCGCACGATGTAAGTCTGGCGCTCACACTCTGTGGACCCGTTCTGGTTGGTGGCCCGGGCGTAGACCTCATAGGTCCCCGTCTCGGGGAACACATACACAGCGGAACCCCCGTTCTGAGACAGGACCTCCTTGCCGTTATGCTCCACAATCACCGTGATGGTCTCCGCATCCTGGGCGGAGGCAGTGATTTGGACGCTGCCGCCCACGAAATAATCGCCGGTGACGTTGACAGTCACGTTGCTGGGCATCTTTGGGGGAGCCCAGTCATCTGCGGGCTCAGTGCCCGGGTCCTGTACGTTGTAGCCATATCTAATGGCATAGTCAATGACACTGGGCGATTTTGTATACAGCGTCGTTTGGCCAGGCTTTCCCAGCGAGTAAGTATAGGCATTATCCAGAACACATTCCGGATTGGGGATGACAACAGTTTTCAATTTCCTATCTCTCACGAAAAAGCTTTCATCAAAAGGCTTGTTAAGATAGGTGACCGACATAGGAAAGTCTATGCGAGTCAGAGAATTGCACATCCTGAAAGCCTCGTATTCAACGGTTTTCAGGTTGTCCGGCAGCTTAATGTGTTCCAGCGATTCGCAGAGATCAAAAGTGCCCCTTGGGAGAGTTGTGCCGCCCCCCAACATAATCACGGTCTTCAAGTTACTACAGTCAAAAAATACGCGTTCGCCTATAGAGGTAACAGAGGCCGGAATGACCACACTTTCCAATCCTGATTGACTGAATGCCCAATCACCAATTTTTTTGACAGAGGAGGGGATGTCAATTGCCTTCAATCTGCCACAGTATGAGAAAGCGCTGCCTCCTATTTCTGTCAGCCCACTAGGGAGTTTCACCTCAGCCAGCCTGGAACAGCCTGAGAAAGCACCCTCGTCTATTACCGTCACACTGTCAGGAATATCGAACTTGGAAATTTTAGAGCACCCACTGAACGCGCTTGCTCCAATTTTTGTTAGGCCGTCCGGCAGTACCACTTCTGTGAAACTCATTTCATCAAACAGGTATATGCCGCCAATGGCGGTAATGCCAGGCTCAATAATAATCTTATCAACTATATTGCTGTAGCTCCTCCACGGCGAGGAAGCCCCCAGCTCCCCCGTGCCGCTGATGGTCAGCGTACGGGTGTTGGGGTTGATTACATAGTGCAGGCCCACGCCGCACAGGCCCTTGATTTCTTCCGCCTCTGCATAAGCCACCGGCCCCACAGTGCCTATCAGCCCGCACACCAGGCACACCGCCAGCAGCAGAGATACGATTTTTTTTCGCATTTTTCTTCCTCCGTTTCAGCTTGCAGAATGGTATACATTTCTGCAAGCTGAAACAGGCAAGAGAAATTCAGCAAAAAACAAAAAGTTATGCACCAAGCCTTGCACAGCAGCAAATTTTGTGGTATAATTTACCTCAAGTTATAAAAAATTTAGCCTTGCAGAAATGTATACTTTTTGGTACCCCCCGAATAAAAGGTCTGGCCAATTGGCCAGAACTTTTTTGTAAACATCCTGTTTATGATAAGCTCTGCATGGGCTCTCCCCAGGCGCCCAAGTCCTGGCCCGAGAGGCTGATGTACCGCTCTTCCCCCGAAGCCACCACCGGCGCGGCCTGCCTCAGCCTTTGGATAAAAGGCACAGAGCGGTCCTGCAGCCCCTCCTCTATCATCACGTTCTCCACCTGGCACAGGAACAGGGTGCTCTCGCTCTGCCCGCCGCTTTCCAGCCTGCCGCTGGCCAGCCGCTCCTCTTTGATGACTTTCAGCTCCACGCTCACCGGGCTTTCCGCAATGGTGGGCACAGCCAACACCTGGCCGGACTCCACTGTGGGCAGGCGCTTCATCTTGTCCGGATTCCCCCGCCCGGACACGCAGCCATAATAGTCGGCCAGGGGCAGCAGCGGCTCGCTGACCAGGTTGGCGGAAAACACGCCGGTTTTGCGAATCAGGTCTTTGGTCAGCTTGTCCTCCCCAATGCAGGCCATCACCCCCAGGGTTCCGGCCCCCTCTCCCAGCCAGCACCAGCCGAACCAGGAGAACAGCCCAAAATGGGGCGTGCCGTCCTCCTCATAGTTCCCATAAAGATATAGCTGCTGGGTGCAGAAGTCATTCCCCAGCTCTCCTTGAACTTTTGCCATGCTCTTCCCTTTCCGGGGCCGCGCCCCTCTGATTTTCACAGGCTTCTTGCTTCAACGCACGCTCAGCCTCCTCCAAATTCCGCTGAATGCTCCCCAGCAGGCTGTCCAGCAGGCACGCGTCCTCCTGGGTGAGGCCCCGGTAAAAAAGCTGGTTCATCTCCTCTGACACAGCCAGGAACTGCCTTTTCAGCTCTTTGGCCTTTGGGCTCAGGCCAACCAGCACCTGCCGCCTGTCCTCCGGCGAGCCCTGCCGGCACACCAGCCCGGCCTCTTCCATACGGGCCAGCATGGAGGTCAGGGTATTTTTTGCCAGCCCGGTCTTTTGGGCAATCACCCGGATGGGCACCTTATCCTCTTCCCACAGCACATAGAGAATACTGCCCTGGGGTGAGTTAAAGGCATCCACACCGCTTTTGGCCAGCAGCCGCTGAAAGACCCGGTCCTGGAGCCGCTTGACTTGGGAGATAAGGAAACCGGTTTTCGTCTCCGTAAGATTCGCCTCCTTTCATATAGTACTATATAGAACCAATTTTGTCAAGTGCTTTTTCCTTGATTTTTTATTATAGTACATCCCCGTCGGTCCGCGCAAGAGGAAACAGCAAGCCGGGCAGACATTCGTCCACCCGGCCTGTGCCGTTCATTTATGCCGCGTCCCGGGCCTGGGCGGCGGCTCTCTCCTGCTCTACCATTGTCCGGGCAAAAATCCCATACCCCATGGTGGGGTCATCTGTGAAGACATGGGTCACTGCCCCGGCCAGTTTGCCATCCTGCAGAATGGGAGCCCCAGACATGCCCTGCACAATGCCACCTGTGGCCTCCAAAAGCCGTGAGTCCGTTACCTTGACCACCAGGTTCCGGGTGGGCTGGTCCGCGTTCTGCACCTGCACAATCTCCCCCTCATAGAGCTTGGGGCCTGTCTCGTCAATGCTCACCAGCAGCTGCACTGGGCCCGGAGAAACCTCATCCCGCTCCAGCACCTCCACCAGCTCGCCCTGGGGCGCCTCATTCAGGGTGCCGTATACACCGGTCTCGTTGTTGTCCAAAAGCTGCCCTATGGGCTCCTCAGAGGAAAAATATCCCCGCAGCTGGCCGGGCTCATCGGGCAGGCCCTTCACAATACCGCACAGGGTGATTTCCGCAGGCTCACCCACACGCAGGGCCATCACGCTGCCCGCGTCCGCATCGCAGATGCCATGGCCCAGCCCGGCAAATCCTCCGCTGGCTGGGTCATAAAAGGTCAGGGTGCCCACGCCTGCCGCGCTGTCCCGCACCCACATGCCGGTTTTGAAAGCGCCCTCACCGTAAACCGGTTTGACCACCGCGTCAAAGTCCTCGTCCCCCCGGCGCACCCGGAAGGTAATGCTTTCGCCCTGGCTCCTGCCAATCACCTTGGCCAGCACCCCGTTGCTGGGCAGCTGGACCCCATTGGCCTCCAGCAGGTAATCCCCAGGCCGCAGCCCTGCCTCTCTGGCCGGACAGCAGGTTCCGGTGTCTGTATAAATATCAGACAGAGAGGCAACAATAACCCCGTCCGTATAGAGCTTGATGCCAAAGGCTTTCCCCAGGGGGATGACCCGGTCTTCCAGCTCCTGGGCGGACAGGCTGGCAGCCGCGGCGGCGGGCATCTCTTTGGCGGAGGATGCCTTGGCCTGGCCGCTCTCCAAGCCCAGCACCTTTAAGGTCGCCAGCATACAGATTGCCGTGATGCCCACGCTCAGAGCAAAGGTGTGGGTAGCACGGCAGACTATGCTTCCTTTCAATCGCTTCATTCTCTCACCCTCTCCCGGGGCGTTGGCCGGGGACAGGGCTCTCAAAAAAATAATGAAAACCCCGTCCCGCTGGGCCCTGATTGAAACCCTGTGGTTTTCGCCCCGTTTTTAATTTGCCTCGGGAAAGGGGAATTATGATGGAAAATAGAGTCTATTCAGCCATTCAATTCTTTAAGGAACCACTGATTAAATCACGCCTGGCGGCTTGGCACGCATCTCGCTTGCACTTTTTCCCTCATAGTGCACAGCTTTCGTTTGCCAATCGCCAGATTGGCTGCACTCAATCTTTGCACTCTGACGAAAAAATTGATTGCACGATATGCGCACCAGATTTAATCCGCACTTCCTTAAAATACATGGATTCTGCATCCACGCAGAAAGGCAAAACTCTAAAAACGCCCCTGCACACAGAGTGCAGGAGCGAGAATTTTTTGTCTGCCGCAACTACCGGGCACAGCGGCTGGCATTCCTTGGGCTCAGCCCGCGGGCCGCGGCTCCGGCTTTTGCCGGTCTCGCCCGGTAGAAGGGACAGTAAAGGTCGGACCTTGATGAAAAAGAAAATCAGATGATAGTTG
Source organism: uncultured Eubacteriales bacterium (assembly GCA_910580045.1). Lineage (GTDB taxonomy): Bacteria > Bacillota > Clostridia > Oscillospirales > Acutalibacteraceae > Acutalibacter. The sequence goes on along the minus strand of CAJTXF010000021.1, from coordinate 2,529 downwards.
ACAAAATAATATTTATTCCCGGCTGGGAATTTTTATTCCTGTTGTCTATCGCCTCCCTTCGCTTTCGATGGTTCAAGTATATTCTGGAAATATGACATAGGTTTCACGGCATTTTGAAGTTTTTGTTCGCATTCCGTGAACACTATTTTAACAAAATATCCAAACCCGCCCATATGGTGATAGGACAGCCGCCCCGGTACAAGGCAGGGGATTTCCTGGGCTGAGGCAGGGCCTGACCCCCTCTTTCTGATTTCCTGTTGAAAACCCACGCTTTTTGTGCTAAAATATTTTGTAAGACATTTTTCTCTCAGGAGGCCCGCTATGCCAGCTCCTCACTCCATCACCATCCTCTGCGGCCACTATGGCTGCGGCAAGACCAACCTGGCCCTGAACCTGGCTCTGACTGCCGCCCAGTCCCCTGGGCCAGTCACTCTCTGCGATTTGGACATTGTCAACCCCTATTTCCGCTCTTCTGAATATAAAGCCCTGCTGGTCCAGCAGGGGGTGCGGGTGATTGCCCCTGTGTTCGCGGGCACAACCCTGGACACGCCCACTCTGCCGCCGGAGCTGGCCTCGATTTTTTCTCCCCAGAGCGGCCGGGTGTTCCTGGACGCAGGGGGGGACGATGCGGGCGCAACAGCCCTGGGCGGGCTGGCCGGGCGCCTGGCTGAGATGGGCTATGAGATGCTCTATATTGTCAACCGCTACCGGGCCCTAAGCCAGAGCCCAGAGGAGGCGGCCGCACTGCTGAAAGAAATTGAGGCCGCCAGCCGTCTGAGGGCCACGGGAATCGTGAACAACTCCCACCTGGGGGCCGAGACCACCCTTGCCTGCCTGGAGGAGGCCCAGGGCTTTGCCCAGGAGACTGCCCGGCTGACAGGCCTGCCCCTGCTCTGCTCCACTGTGCCGGACTTTGCCCTAAAGGGTCAGGAGGCCCCGGAAGGGTTCCGTACCATCCGGAGGATAGTCCGATTCGCCTGGGAGCCGCCCTTCACCGGGCCCCCGGCCGGCTTTCCCTGATGTTTAGAAAGGTTCTCCCGCCCTGAGGGCTGGGGACACAAAAAAGAATTCAAGTTTTGTGACAGGTGTAATATAAATCATAGATATCACTATAAAAGGAGGAACTTATATGCCCAGAATTCTGGTGGATGAAGCTGTGTGCAAGGGCTGCGGCCTATGTGCCAATGCCTGCCCCCTGCACATCATCGCCCTGGACACCGGACGCCTTAACAGCAAGGGCTATCACCCTGCCCAGCTGATGGAGCCGGACAAGTGCGTGGCCTGCGCCGCCTGTGCCGCCATGTGCCCAGACACTGCCATTACAGTGGAAAAATAACCTGAAACCCCTGACAAACGCGGCCCTTTTCCCGCGAAGAAAGGAAGCAGATAACCCATGAAAGTTTTGATGAAGGGCAACGAAGCCCTGGCCGAGGCCGCCATCCGGGCGGGATGCAAGCACTTTTTCGGCTATCCCATCACCCCGCAGACAGAACTTGCGGCCTACATGTCCAAGCGGATGCCCAAAATCGGCGGTACATATTTGCAGGCTGAGTCTGAGGTGGCTGCCATCAACATGGTGCTGGGGGCCTCCGCCGCCGGCGTTCGGGCCATGACCTCCTCTTCCTCCCCAGGCATCAGCCTGAAATCTGAGGGCATCTCCTATATGGCCGGCTCTGATTTGCCCGCGCTGATTATCAATGTTCAGCGGGGCGGGCCGGGCTTGGGGGGCATCCAGCCCTCTCAGGCTGACTACTGGCAGGCCACCAAGGCCACAGGCCACGGGGATTTCCAGATTCTGGTTTTTGCCCCCTCCACAGTCCAGGAGATGGTGGATTTGGTAAGCACTGCCTTTGACGCCGCTGAACATTGGCGGATGCCTGCCATGATTTTGGCGGACGGTATGCTGGGCCAGATGATGGAGCCAGTCACCCTGCCTGAGGAGAACGGCCAGGCCCTGCCGGAAAAAGATTGGTGCGCGGACGGCCACCAGAATAAACGGGAGCACCATGTCATTAACTCTTTGTACCTGACCCCGGACAAACTGGAAGACTTGGTGGTAGAGCGCTACCAGCGCTATGAGCAAATCAAGGCTCAGGAGCAGCAGGCAGAAGAGTATCTGTGCGAGGACGCGGATTTGGTTGTCACGGCCTATGGGGCCTCAGCCCGGGTGGTGCGCTCCGCAGTGGACATGGCCCGGGAACAGGGACTGAAAGCAGGGCTGCTGCGGCCCATCACCCTGTGGCCCTTCCCGGCGGACGCCATGCGGAAGGCAGCGGAACACGCGAAGGCTTTCCTCACCGTAGAGATGAGCATGGGCCAGATGGTGGACGACGTGAAGCTGGCCATAGATTGTAAGGTGCCGGTGCATTTCTTTGGCCGGACAGGGGGGATTATCCCCACCCCGGCGGAGGTGCTGGGGGAGATTCAAAAGCTGGTGTGAGACGAAAAGCACCGCCTAACAGCGAGCCAAGTGAAAGTTTTCGTCGTCTCGGCTTCCGCCTCGGTCGGCTCGGGACGGTCGCCACTGGC